>JAGQRA010000448.1 GCA_020425885.1 Planctomycetota bacterium
CGCCACGGTCCTGCGCACCCGCGAAGTCGAGATCGAAACCACGACGGGTGACGACGGGCGTTTCCGTATCGAGCTGCCCGAGAACTCGACGCTGCTCGGGGTCTACGCCGACGGCGACGATGTCGTCGGCGATGCCCACTGGACGATCTGGACCAACAGCGGACCGGTGCCCGAACCGCTGATCCTCACGCGCTACCGGCGCGGGGTGCTCGAGGGCCACGTGACCGAGCCCTCGGGCGTCGCCGTCGCCGGCGCACGCGTCAGCCTCACGCATCGCGAGAACGGCCAACCCGTCACGATCGACACCCTGGCCGATGAACACGGACACTTCGTCTTCGCGTCCACGACCATCGGGTCTTCGTGGTTGTCGGCCGAGCGCGAGGGCTTCCTGCAGGTCGGCAGATCCCGACCTCGCCCACGACCTCGCGGCGGCTGGCACCCCGCCCGGCTCCTGCTCGCACCGACCGGGACGCTGACGATCGAGACCGAAGACGCGACCGGTCACGCGCTCGATCGCGCCATCCCGCTCGCCGTGGCGACGACCGCGGCCGAGACGGGACTGTTCGCCGCCATGGACTGCCGGCCGGACTTCGTCATCGCCCGGGCCGTGATCGAACAGGGACGCGCGAGCCTGCGCGTTCCGGCCGGCCTGCGGCTGCAGTTCGCGGCCGGTGAAACGGTGTTCGATCGCCAGCGGCAAGGTCATGCCGTGGCGCACGAGGACGCCTCGCGGTCCGGTGTCCCGATCGTCGTCGGCAGGGGTGAGGAGCAGATGTTGCGCCTCGCGCTCGGCATGATCGTGGTGAACGGCGTGGTTCTCGACCCGGAGGGCGACCCCGTGGCCGGTGTCGACCTGTGGTTCGATCTGCTCCGAGCGGGTCGCATCGAGCGCCTGTTGCTGACCGAAACCGACAGCAGCGGCGAGTTCGTGCAGCACTTCACCGCCGTCGGCAACGAGACCTCGCTGATGATCACCGCGCAGTCTGCCGGCCTGCGCGCATCACGATTGTGGCCTCTCGATGGCTCGGCGCCGGCCGTCGCCGAGCTCCGCCTGGCGCCGGTACGGGATCTCACGGGCCACGTGCGCGATGCCGTCGGGCGGCCGATCGAGGCCCGCATCCTGCACGCGTTCATACCGCCGGGGCAGGACGCGTGGATCATCAATGGCCACCGTTCGACCGACGCCGACGGCGGGTTCTCGCTTCACGGCATGACCGGCGTGCGGCAACGCATCGAGGTACGCGTCGATGGCCTCGCCCCGATCCTCCGCGACGACGTCGATCCGGACGAACCGATCGAGGTCGTGATCGAGCCGCCGCAACGCACGCGCGTTCGCCTGCTCCTCAGCGGCGCGAGCGCGGCGGTCGACGAGCTCGAGGTCCGCGTCGATCATCTCGAAGCCGCATCCGGCACCGAACCGGCGTGGCCTGTCCTCACCGCCTCGACACCGTGGTCGAATGCGGCGCCGCACCCGATGCAATCGCATCCCGTGAACCGACGCGTGGCCGGGCCCGAGGGCATCTGGCGCGGCGAGGTGAGCCGATTCCCGCACCTGCGCGATGAACCCGACGGCAAGGTCGTCGAGCTGTACCTGTGCCGCGGCCCCGCGGCCATCACCGTCAGCGGACGCGAGGCGAACGGACCTTTGCTTTCGCATGTCTCGACCGGAACCGTGACGATCGCCGGCGAAGCCCTCGAGCTGCCGATCGCGTTGGCGCCGGTGTTCGGTCGTCGCGGCCGCATCCACATCGAAGCGGGGGGCGAGCGCTTCGATGCCTGTGTCGCGCTGGCCGACGATGCCGGCCGCCTGCAGATGATCAGCGTGATGGGCAACGAGGAGGTCTGGGAGACGATCCTCGCGGCGAGCAGCCACGGCCACTTCACGATCTCGGGCATCCCGGCCGGCACCTGGGAGTTGCGCGTCGGGACCCGGACCGAGCTCGAGAACGGCGGGGCGAGGCTGCGACAACGCGTGCTGTTCGCCGCCGACCAGACCGAACCGCTCACGCTGCGGCTGTGAGCGCGATCGCAATCACATGACCGCGAGGTAGTCTCGGGCCGCCCATGCCGCCCCCCGCCGACCTCCTGCGATCACGCCGCGCCCC
>JAGQRA010000449.1 GCA_020425885.1 Planctomycetota bacterium
ATCGCCGACGCGGTCACATCGGTCAGGACGCGGCTGCCATCGTTGCGGTAGAGCCGGTTCAGCCCGGGCTGATCGAGCCCGAACACGAGGTCCTGGTCGCCGTCGTTGTCGACGTCGCCGATCGCCGCGCACGAGTAGATGCCGTTCGGAAAGGCCGGCGCCGTCGGGTCGTCGGCCAGGTGTCCGGCGCCGTCGTTCCAGAGCACCGAGTTGCGGCCGCTGAGGATCGAGAAGTTCCAGCCGGCGGCGACCAGCTCGGGCAGGCCGTCGCCATCGAGGTCGCCGGCCGCGACGCCCTCGGTCGTGCCGCTGCGATACGGGATGGCGGCGCCGGTCGCGTGCACGTAGGTGCCGTGATCGTTCCAGTAGAGGTGCTGGCCGTGGCCGGCGAACACGTAGTCGTCATCGCCGTCGCCGTCGACGTCGGGCAGCATCGCGCGCGCGGCGGTGAGATCGTTCTGCGGCAGGGCCGCCGAGCCGTCCGTGAAGTTGCCGGCGCCGTCGCCCAGCAGCAGGGTGTGGCCGAGGCGGTTGCCGAGGAACGTAGTCTGCTGGTGGCTGGCGAGCACATCGAGGTCGCCGTCGCCGTCGACGTCGGTGAGGTGCACGGTCGTGGTGAAGTTGTCGATCATCGGCATTGCCGTCGCGGTGGCGTCCGTGAAGGTGCCGGTGCCCGAGTTCAGCAACAGCCGGTCCTGGCGCTGCAGCGGTGGCGACGGCGCGCCATAGCCGAGCACGAGGTCGAGGTCGCCGTCGCCGTCGACGTCGCCGGCAGCCGCGCAGGTGCCCGATGGCGGGACGGGCGGCAACGGCGACGGCTGGAACGAGGTGCCGGTGTTGCGCAACAGCAGCGGCGGCTGTTGATAACTGGTCATCAGCAGGTCGAGATCGCTGTCGCCGTCACAGTCGAACGGCACGATCGCGGTCACGGTGTTGCCGCCGGTGCCGAGCCAAAGCCCCGTCACATCGGTGAAGCGACCGCTGCCGTCGTTCTCGAGCAGCCGGTCGAAGCTGCCGACCGGCGAGCCGGTACCGCCGACCAGCAGGTCGAGGTCGAGGTCGCCATCGAAGTCGAACAGCGCCAGGCACGCCGGCTGGACGATGCCGGCGGGCAGGTAGCTGCCGGGAGCGGAGCTCAGGATGCCGCCGCCGCCGAGCAGCAGCTCGAGCCCGCCACCGATCGTGCCCCACAGGACGTCGGGCTGGCTGTCGCCGTTGACGTCGCCGACGGCGAGCGCGGTGGTCAACATGCTGATCGGGAACGCATACGATGCGCTCGAGACCGTGAAGGTGCCGAAGCCGTCATTGAGCCAGATCGCGCTCGGATCCTGGAAACCGCCGATCAACAGGTCGAGGTCACCGTCGGTGTCGACATCGATCGCCGCCAACGCGCCCACGGTATGCGAATGCTGCGGCAGGTGGCGGCGTGGCAACTCGGCGAAACCCTGTTGGGCGACCAGCGCGACGGGCAGGAGAAGGGCGGCTAACGTGGCGTGGTTCGGGCTTGGCATCGGCATTGCGAAGTAGTCGTGACGACGAGCGGCGGTAACAGCTTGAAGCACGGGCGCCGCGGCAGTGGCTGACGCTACCTGCCGGATGCCCGCATCGCCGCCCGCGCCCCTACCCGCCGACGTCCTGGTCGGAGTGAGCCTCGCCCTCGTGGCGCTCGACCCATTCGGCGTGGATCTCGGGCAGGTCCACCATCGCCCGCTGGATCCTGACGAAGCGCCGCTTCTCGACCGGCGGATAGCCCATGTAATCGCCGGGGTCCTTGATGCTGCGCAGCACCTGGGTGCCACCGCCGAGGCGGACCCCGGCCGCGATCTCGACGTGGCCGGCGGCGGCGCTCTTGCCGCCCCAGACGCCGTTGTCGCCGACCTTGGTCGACCCGGCGACCATGCAGCCGGCGGCCATGACGACGTTCTGGCCGATGACGCAGTTGTGCGCGATGTGGCAGAGGTTGTCGAGCTTGACGCCGGCCCCGATCACGGTGTTGTTGACGGCGCCGCGATCGATGACGGAACTCGAACCGATCTCGACGTCGTCGCCGATCTCGACGCCGCCGAGTTGGGGCACCTTCTGCCACCTGCTGCCGTCGAGCGCGTAGCCGAAGCCATCGCTGCCGACGACGGCCTTGGCGTGGGCGACGAAGCGATCGCCGATGGTGACGTGATCGTAGATCGTGACGTGCGGATAGAGCACGCAGTCGCGACCGATGCTGACGAGGTCGCCGATGACCACGCCGGCCATGATGACCGATCCGCTGCCGATGCGGCAGCGACCGATGACCGCGTGCGGCCCGACCTCGACCGGCTGCTCGAGCGATGCCTCCGGATGGACGACCGCCGTCGGGTGGATCTGATGGGCCGTGGCCTTCGGCATCGGATGGAAGTGCTGGGCCGTGATCGCGTAGGCGACGTCGACGTCGGCGACGAGGATCTGCGCCGCATCGGTCTCGAGTCCATCCTTGAGCAGCAGCGCCCCGGCCCGCGTCACGCGCGCGGCCTCGGCGTAGCGAGCCGTGCGCACGAAGCCGACCTGATCGGGGCCGGCGCTGCGCAGGTCACCGATGCCGGTGATCAGACGTTCTCCGTCGCCGATCAGGCGACCGCCGACGAGGTCGGCAAGGGCTCGAACTGAGAACTCGGTCATGGCCCGCGATTATGCATGGCGCGCACCCTCTCCGCTGCCAGGAAGCGCCGGCTCCGCGGCCAATCTGCGTCATAGGCCACGGTGTCCTTGGTGGTTGTGGCCAGGGAGCCACCGGCGGCCCGACGCACGGATGAGGCCTCGTCGAGCAGCAGGTCGGCCAGCGCCAGCATCGATCCGGAGTCGCGCCGCCCGGCCAGCGCGACCGCGAGCGCGAAGCGATCGTCGGCGGCACCGTGCAACAGGCCTTCGAGCGCGGCAGGAAACGGCAGATCGCCGCGCCACAGACCGAGCAGTTCGACGAGTGCGCCGCGACCGCCGAGGGCGCGGCCGGCGGCTTCGAGCACGAACGGGTCGGCCAGTTCGCGCAGCGCCTCGACGCGCGGGCGGTCGAGCGGACCGGCCACCAGTGCGGCGAGCAGCGCGCGAGCGCAACGCGACGGGAAGCGGGCCCGCAGCGCGATCGCGAGGGGATCGCTGCCGACGGCCAGTTCGACGAGACGCTCGGGCCCGGGCAACCGCGAGAAGTCCTCGAGGTCGCCGCGCTCGCGGTTGGGTCGAGGCAGATCGGCGAACACGGG
>JAGQRA010000450.1 GCA_020425885.1 Planctomycetota bacterium
CCGGCACCGATCAGAGCACGCAGCGAGGCCCGCCGCATGTCGGGCAGTTCCCGCTCCAGGAACTCGGCCAGCTCGATCCCACGCAGGGCGCGATCGACCACCAGGATCTGCTCGGGCGAGGACAAGGGCGAAACACGATAGCGAGGTCGACGGACCTCGCAACTCCCCCATGCCAACCGCGCACCTCAGCCGCCGGCGGTTCACCCTGCACCAGTTCGTCCCCATCGCGTCTCACCACTGATCCTGAACGACCGCCGGTGACATCGAAGCGTGGCTACCCTGGCCTACCGGGCGTCAGTGAAACCACTTAGAGGCCGCTTTCTGGACATGGCACTCAGCGGCACGACAGTTGCTCTCGGACTTCCAGCATTCCCAATGCCTGGGCTTACGCCCGCGAAGGCAGAGAGCTGTTTGAAAACGGAATGAGATTGCGGCCAGGGTGGATTGGCGAGATCCGCACTGGCTGTGAATCTGGGTTGCGGACTCGAGTTCATGTTGGGAGGCGAGCCCAACGTGTCAGAGCGAGGTGTGCATGAGATGACAGGTAAGAGAGCGCTCGAGTTCATGACCCAGGTTCTCGGGAGGGCTTCCCAGACCCTTTCCCATGGCCACCCGACGCCTCACGGCGCCGGGTGGTTTTTTTTGTACCGACCCTCGGGGCGTCGCCGGTGAAGGGTCGATGACACGGGCATGCGATGCTCGGTGGTGATCCCCTGCCACAACGGCAAAGCGCTCACCCGAGCCTGCCTCGAGAGCCTGCTCGACCAACAGGGCAACCACGACCTCGAGATCCTCCTCGTCGACAACGCCAGCGACGACGACACCGCCTCGCTGGCCGACCTCGACGACCGCATCCACCTGGTGCGACTGAGCACGAACCGAGGCTTCGCCGGCGGCGTCAACGCCGGGCTGAGGACAGCCCGTCACCCATTCCAGCTCATCCTCAACAACGACACACAGGCGGCATCCAACCTCCTCGACGAGCTACACGCCGCGATGGCGAGCGATCACCGCATCGGTGCGGTGGCACCGGTCAGCAACTTCGTCAAGGGCCCCGCCTGCCTCGGGCTCGGAGACTGCACCCGCGACCCGGAACTGCGCGAGGCGGTGGCCGCCGAGCTGCGCGCTGTTCATTGCCCACTGCAGGACGTCGACTCGCTGGCCGGCCTTTGCCTGCTGCTGCGGCAGAACGTGATCGAGGAGGTCGGCCTGTTCGACGAGCGCTTCGGTCACGGCAACTACGAGGACGATGACTACTGCCTCCGAATGCGCCTGCTCGGCTACCGCCTCGTCATCGCACGGCGGGCGCTGCTGCACCACGAAGGCCATGCGACGTTCCACGCGCTCGGCCTCGACGTGCCGGCCGAACTGCAGAAGCGACGCGAACAGTTCGCCGCCAAGTGGCTCGATGATCCGGCCGGTCGCGCCACGCTCGCCGCGATCTCGGGCCAGGTCGCGGTCGCGGCGGACGAGGCCCGAGAGGCACGATCCCGGTGGCCGCGCTGGCCCGATGCCGATTGGCATCAAGGTCGACAATGCCTGGCGAGCGGTGACCATGACGGCGCGATTCGACACTTCGAGGCGTTGCTGCAGGCGTGCCCGTTCCATACCGACGCCGCCGTCGAGCTGGCGATCGGCCGACTGCAGGCCGGCGACCTTCGAGCGGCCCACGGTCAACTGTCCTGGACGGCCGAGAATTGCCACGTCCCGGTAGCGACGCAGGGCCTGCTGGCGGGCCGGATCGGCGAACACTGGTACTCACTCGAGCAGTGGGACGCCGCGGCACAGAGCTTTGGTGACGCACTCGAACTCAGACCCGACGACGGCGCGCTGCACAACTGGATCGGCTCTTGCAGACTGCAGCAGGGGCGGCTCGAGGCCGCCATCGACGCCTTCACCGCCGCGGTCGATCTCGACTTCCCGTTGGCCCACACCAATCTCGGCATCTGCGCCCATCGCCGCGGCGACCTCGAGACTGCCGAGCGCCAGTTCGTGCTCGCCTGCGAACGACTGCCCGAGGACCGCGTCGCACAGGCCAATCTGGCGATGCTCCGCCGGCAGCTCGCCCACGCGTGAACGCCACCGACGATCGATCAGACGATCAGCTCGCTGGTCCTGGCCAGCTCGACCAGTTCGGCCACGATGCTGTCGACAGGCGCATCGGGCACCCACCCGATCGCCTGGCGCAGTCGATCGAGACACGGCAGGCGTCGCGGCGGATCGATGAAGCCGTGCGGAAACACATCGGCAAACGGCATCCGTTGGATCGGCGAACGGCTGCCGGCCAGCCTGCGGACCAACTCGGCGAGTTCGCCGACCGTCGTCTCGACTGCGCTGCCGACGTTGAAGACGCGGCCGACGCAATCCGGCGTCGTTGCCAGGTCGACCAATGCCCGCGCAACCTCGCGGACATGGGCGAAACAACGCGTCTGCTCACCGTCGCCGTAGACCGTGATGGGCTTGCCGGCCAACGCCTGATGCACGAACCGCGGCAGCACCATGCCGTGTTCACCGGATTGCCGCGGCCCTACCGTGTTGAAGAGCCTGGCGACGACGGCGGGCAATCCCTCCTGCGCGCCATGCCCGAAGGCCAGCCACTCACTCATCGCCTTGGCGCAGGCATAGCCGCCGCGGCGCCCCTCGGTGACGCCAGGCCGAACCGGGTCGCACTCGCGAAACGGCACCGGCCCGTCGCCGTAGACTTCCGAACTCGAGGTGAAGAGGACGGGAACGCCGCGGGCACTGGCCGCCGCCAGTAGCGCCGTCGTGCAATCGAGATTGCGCCTGATCACGGCCAGCGGGGCGTCGGCGAGCAGGCGGACGCCGACCACTCCTGCCAGATGGAACACCATGTCCGCGTCCGTGCAGGCCTCGCCGGCAGCTCCGGCGGCGGCGACCGACTCGATGCGGACCGACAGCTGCGGGTGCGACTCGCAGGCGGCGAGATTGGCCAACGAGCCTGTCGACAGGTCGTCGACGACGCGGACGGAGTAACCCCGACGCAGCAACTCGGCGACCAGATGCGAACCGACGAAACCGGCGCCCCCGGTCACGACGACGCGCGCCCCGGGTTCGGAGCGCAACAACGGCGGGGCGTGGTCTGGCTTGTCCATGACAGCGATGCTCGACTCGATCCGCTCCGGGTGGGCACGGGCCGCGCGACTACAGCGTCGTCGCTGCCTCCACGCCAGTCCACTGCGGAGCGTTCAATCGTGCGCCGGTCGGACGAAGCCCCGGGGCCGGATATTCCGGCCAGCACCGGGTCCGCCGGCTAGCGGCGTTCGCGGCGGAGCTGCTTCCGCAACTCGGTGAGCTGCTTCCTCAACTCCGCGAGCTCGGCTCGCAACGAGGCGATCTGCTGCTCGACCTGCTGCTCGGCGGATTTCTCGGCGGGCGCACGCACCCGCATCCGCCCGGTGTGAACCTTCGGCTCGGCCACCACGACCTCCTCCTCCACTTCACCCTCTTCTTCCATCTCCTCGGCTTCGACCTTCTCCGCCTCGGTGCGACCCTTCGTGGCGGCAGCACCCGGCTTGCCTCGCGCACCCGGAACGACCATGGTCTGGATCGTCGAGTCGCCGCGGAAGACCTTGAACTCGATCGGCTTGCCGACCCGCATGCCACCGAGCGCCGCATCGAGGTCGGCCAGCGACCCGATGTCGTGCTTGCCGACCCGGATCAGCTTGTCGCCGGCGCGCAGCCCCGACTTGGCAACGGGCGCATCGTCGAGAATGCGATCGATCACGACTCCCGACTCGCTCTGGGTGATACCGATGCCGAGGTATGCATCGCCAGCCTCGGCATCGGCGTGATCCTTGCCCACGGCCTTCGCCCCCCGCCCCTGCGGCCCGACCGCACCTTCACCGGCGGGCTTGCCGGGACGGCCCGGGCGCATGATGCGAACCCCGCTCGGAGGCGCCGTCTCGTCGATCGCGACCTCGTCCGGCCGCGCACCGAGCTTGACAGCGAAGATCATCGACTGGCCCTGGCGGTCGATCAGCAGCTTCACCGTGTCACCCGGCGAAGCATCACGGATGGCGGCGATCAACTCATCGCGGGTAGCGGTCTTCGTCTTGTCGACCGCGACGATCACATCGCCGGCCTGCAGCCCGGCCTCCTTGGCCGGTGACCCGGGGATCACCTCGGTGACCACGGCCTGCTTCTGATCTCCGAGTTGGACGCCGAGCCAGCCTCCTCCGGGAACGAGAACGAGCAGGGCGAGAAGAGAGGTCAGGAGGGTATGCATGTGGGATTCCTTGGCTTGCAGTTGGAGGGGACCGCCACCGACAAATGGCGACGATGCTACGGAGCTGTGCGGCCGGACGTGGGATCGACGGCAACATTCCCAGATCGCCAAAGCGGCACTCGCTACTTGACCACACCGCGACCTGTACCTAGAAGACTTCCGCTCGCATTGGCCCCCTTCGTCTAGAGGCCTAGGATTCGTGGTTCTCAGCCATGCGACAGGGGTTCGAATCCCCTAGGGGGTACCAGAGCCCGGCAGGTTCGCCTGCCGGGCCGTCTTTTCTCCCCGTCGAACCGCGGCGATCGGCGGCCTGATGATCGGCCGACAGACGATCGGCGGACAGATCGATCGGCGGACAGATCGATCGGCGGACACCGGCAGCGGTATCACATGGCCTGGCAACGGCGCGAGGATCAGGAAGACCGCGAACTGCGGGTGCTCTCGCCGCATGCTACCGCGAGCCGGAACGCAGGTGGTCGACGCCTGTTCGAAGCGGAGGATCCGCTGCGGACCGCGTTTCAGCGCGACCGTGACAGGGTCCTGCACAGCTCTGCCTTCCGGCGGATGCAGCACAAGACCCAGGTGATGGCGGCCTTCGAAGGCGACCACTACCGCAGTCGCATGACCCACTCGCTCGAGGTGTCGCAGATGAGTCGCGGCGTCGCCCGGGCGCTGCGCCTCAACGAGGACCTGGCCGAGGCGATCGCCTTGGCCCACGATCTCGGGCACCCCCCATTCGGCCATGTCGGCGAGGAAGCGCTCGACGAAGCCATGCGGGACCACGGCGGGTTCCGACACAACGCTCAGGGGGTGCGCATCGTCGATTACCTCGAGGGGCGCTACGAACGCGGCTACGGCCTGAATCTGACCCTGGCCGTGCGACGCAGCCTGCTCAAGGGCCGTATTCCCACGGGCTTCCCGCTGAGCCAGGACCTGCTGCCGAAGCCGGCCGTGCCGATCGAGGCCCACCTCGTCGATCAATGCGACAAGATCGCCTACCTGAGTCACGACCTCGACGATGGACTGCGGGCCAACCTGTTCACCGAGGACGACGCCGCGGAACTGAGACTGTGGCAGGCCGCGCGCCTGGCCGCCGGCAGCGACACCCGGCAACGGATCGTCAGCGAGCTGACCTCGCTGCTGATCCACGACCTCGTCGAGCACGCCGATGTCGAGCTGACCGGGGCCCGGACCGACACGCCGCCGCGATTGCATCACGGCGCGGCGATCGCGGTGCAGGCCCAGGAGCTGCTCGAGTTCCTGCGCACCCGTTTCTACCGGTCGCCACGCGTCCTGAAGGTGATGCAGGACGGCGCCGCCCGCATCCGCCACCTGTTCGCGGCCCTGCGCACCAGCCCAAGAGAGCTCCCCGAAGGGCACCTGGACCGCATCGAGGACGATGGGTTGGAGCGCACGATCTGCGACTACATCGCCGGCATGACGGACCGCTACCTGCATCGCGCAACGGCGGACTTCAGCGCCGATGGCGAGTGAGCCAGACTGAAGTCGAGACCAACGAAAACGGACCCGGTTGCCCGGGTCCGCTTCTGCGAGATGAACTCTCGTCTGGTTACCCCACAAGGATTCGAACCTTGACTGACAGAACCAGAATCTGTAGTGCTACCGTTACACCATGGGGCAGTGAAGTCGTTCTATTCCAGGCCCTTACGGCATCCGCCGCAAGCCCGGTGACACAGTCGGCGAGCCAGGGTGGTTACCCCGCCTGGACTCGAACCAGGAACCCTCTGGACCAAAACCAGATGTGCTGCCATTGCACCACGGGGTAGCCCGGGGCGGGCAGGATAGCGCCCGCCTCGACGAAGTCCAGGGCGTAACGGACCGCGGATCACAGTCAGGTCGATCCCGATCCCCGGAGCAGCGACCCCCGACGTGCCAAGTCCGTGCATTTGAGCGTCACGAAGGCCACCATCCGCTGCCATGCGAAGTGCCCCGGTCCAAGAGAAGCGGCGCCGCCGACTGCCGAGACTGACAGCCGCCCTGCTGCTGTTCGTGGTGCTCCTCGAGGTCGTGCTGCAGATCGGTGCCCTGGTCACGAGCCTCGCACTGCGCCCGAGCGCGGCGCCCAGCATGGCGCCGCACGTCCTCTGCGTCGGCGACAGCTTCACGTTCGGCATCGGCGCCTCGTCGCCGCAAGAGAACTACCCGAGCGCGCTGGCCTCGATCCTCACCGAGCGGGGCGCGCAGGTAGAGGTCCAGAACGTCGGCCGACCAGGACAGAACAGCCGCGATGCGCTCGTTCGCCTCGCCGGTCGCATCACGCCGAACACGAAGGCCGTGTGCGTGCTGCTCGGAGCCAATGACTCCTGGTCGCATCCGCCGCTGATCACCGCCGAAGAACTCGAGGCTGCCGAGCTCTCGCCCACCGAGGGTTTCACCTGGCGCTGGCGCACCGGCAGGCTGCTGGCACTGGCATTCCGCTTCTCGTTCGGCTCCTGGCAGGCCTCGGGTAACGACGCTTCGAATACCGCCGCGACCACCGCCGCGGACGGCGGCAACGAAGATGACACCGCGGCGGTTGCCGCCGGCCGGGTCGCCGGATTCGGCTTGCTGCTGCGCTACGGCCGCGAGCGTAGCTGGGTGACGGACGCCTTGCCGGACGCATTCGATCTGCCGCGCGATCCCGCACTGGCCGACTCCGCCGCGAGCTTCTGGCAACCCGTCCTCGAAAAGCGCGATCTCGCGGCTCTCGAGGTCGCCCGCACCCTGGCCACCGATCATCCCGACTCGCCGCAGGCGCTGGCCCTGCTCGTGATGATCGAGCAGCGCACCGGCAACCCGACCGCCGACACGCTCGCCCGCCTCGAACGCCTGGCGACCGAGTGCCCCTCGGCGGCGGCCGCCGAGTGGCGGTTGTGGGCGCTCGCCGAGGCCGGACACAGCGAGGCGGCGATCGCCGCGGCCGAAGCGCGGATCAGCATCGAGCCGAGGTCGGTGGTCGCCTGGGAGGTGCTGCAGAAGCAGACCTTCGAGCGCGGCGAATGGGCGCGCTTCCGCGAGGCGGCGGCGCAGACCCTGATGCTGCTCAACTCACAGTCGCCGGAGAAGTCCGCGCTCATCCTGCGCCGGCTCGCGGACGCGACCACCGACGCCACCGGGCAACAGATCGCGCAGCTGCTCATCGCCGCCCAGCTGCTCGACGGACTCGACGGCAAGACGCGAAGTGCGATCGCCCAGGCCCGGTCCCGCGGCCGGATCGCGACGGACGACCTCGAGACGCTGCTCGGCGACCCTTCCATCCCCGAGGCCGTCCGCCCCCGACTTCGCGCCGTCCTCGCCGAGCGCGACGGCAACGAACGCGAACAGGACTGGTACCGGGTCCTGCACGACCACATCGTGATGATCGGGCAGCTCGCGGCGCGATCGGGCGCGCGCGTCGTCGTGCTGAGCTATCCGTATTACCACGCCGAACTCGAGCAGGCACAGCGGGACGCGGCGGCCACGCTCGGCGGCCGATTCGCCGCCGTGCGCAGCCGTTTCGACGCCGAGCTGCGTTCGCGCGAACGGGAGGAGCTGTTCGTTCCCGACGGCCATTGCTCCGATGCCGGCTATCGCCTGGTGGCCGAGGTCACGGCCGAGCAGGTGCTCGCAGCGCTTGTGCGGTAGCCGCCGCGCGGCCGCCGCCCCTACTGCACCCAGTAGTTCAGCACCTGGAACTGCTGCCCGGTGCCGGCGTCGGTCTGGGTGTAGGTCAAGAGCCCGAACGAGTAGCGGTTGTCGGCGAAGCCAGCCGCCTCGATGGCGCCGACGGCGCCGGTGTAGGTCGTCGAGCTGCCCGAGGTCACCTTCCATGAACTCGTCGCCGAGGCGCCGACCGTGACGCCGGCCGTGACGCCGCCGGCGGTCACCTCGAGCTCGCGTTCGTAGCTGATCTCGAGCGCGCCGCCCGTCGACACCGCGGTGCCGACCTGCAGCGTGACCTCGGTGCTGCCGCCACCCTGGCCGACGCCGATCGGCCCGACCTCGAGGCCACCGCGCTGCGCGCGCAGCGCGTTCTTCCCGGCCAGCGTCGGATAGCTCGTCGGGTCACCGATCACATGCTGGAACACCGAGCCGTCGACGTGCACCGCGCCCGCCGGCACCGCCTTGTTGAAGAAGTCGCGCTCGGCCTGCATCGTCACCGGCGACCGCGGGTAACCGACCACGACCTTGTCACCGACCATGGCCGCGTCGGGATGCGACAGGATCGTGTAGGTGTACTGGTCGATCGGCACCGAGGTGAAGACCACCGTGTCCTCGGTCGGCGCCGAGGTGAACAGGATCGTCTTCGACAGCTCGTAGGCGCGGCCCCGGGTGCGGGTGCCGGCGACGGTGAGCTTGTCCTTGAGGCTGAACTCCGATTGGGTCAGGGCGCCGCCGTCGAGGTTGACGCCGACGGTGACGCCGACCGAGAAGCTCAGCGAGCGCTCGCGCTCGCTGGTCGTCGAGCTGGTGTTGCCGAACGTGGTGTGCGAGGCGCCGACGTTCTGACCGATGCCGCTCCTGGTCGGCGGCGCCGCCAGCGCGGCGAGCACGATCGGCTCGCTGAACACGAGCTTGTACTCGGCCGCCGAGTAGGACAGCACCGGGCTGTCGGTGTCGACGTTGGCCGGCACCAGCATCGGATAGGTCGTGCCCTGCACCGGGTTGTTGTTGGTGCACGGAATCGTGCGCAGCTCCTGGATGCCGGTCGTCGTCGCCGAGAGGCCATAGATGCGGACC
>JAGQRA010000451.1 GCA_020425885.1 Planctomycetota bacterium
CAAGGCCGACCGCACCTTCGCCAGCGCGCTGCGCAGCATCCTGCGTCAGGACCCCGACATCGTCATGATCGGTGAGATCCGCGATGCCGAGACCGCGAGCATCGCCGTGCAGGCCGCGTTGACCGGGCACATGGTGCTGAGCACGCTGCACACCAACGACGCGCCGGCGACGATCCATCGACTCTGCGACATGGGCATCGCCCCGTACCTGCTCGGGCCGGCGCTGCGCTGCGTCGTCGGCCAGCGGCTGGTGCCGCGGATCTGCAGCAGCTGCGCCGCCCGGACGCAACCGACGCCGGGCATCCTCGACGAGTTCGGCCTCGACCCCGACGCGTCCTACGATTGCTTCCGCCAGGGCACGGGATGCGCGAACTGTCGCGGCCGTGGCAAGACCGGACGCGTCGCGATCCACGAGGTCCTGTTCGTGTCACCCGAGCTGGCGTCGGCGATCTCGCGGCGCGCCGCCGACGACGAGATCCGCGAGCTGGCGATCGCCGCCGGTTACCGACCGCTGGTCAAGGACGGCCTCGAGAAGGCGAAGCAGGGTCTGGTCACGCTCGAGGACGTGCTCACCGTCGCCCGCACCGAGTAGCGGTCGGGCGCGGTCTACCTGACGACGAAGTTGACCAGCTTGCCCGGCACGACGATCTCCTTCATGACCGTCTTGCCTTCGAGATGCCTGGCCACCGCTTCGCGCGCCGCTGCCAGCACGCTGTCCTCAGCCCCACCGTTCGGCACCGTGACGCGGGCCCTCAGCTTGCCGAGCACCTGCACCGCGATCTCGATCTCGTCGTCGACCAGCAGCGCCTCGTCGTGGCGCGGCCAGGCCGCGCGCGACAGCAGGCCCTCGCCGCCGAGCCGTTGCCAGACCTCCTCGGCCAGATGCGGCGCGAACGGCTGCAGGAGCTGCATGAAGCGCAGCAGCTGGCTGCGACTCAGCCGATCGACCGCCTTGGTCGCCTCGTTGACGAAGATCATCATCGCCGCGATCGCGGTGTTGAACGCCATCCGCTCGATGTCGCCGGAGACCTTGGCGATGGCGCGATGCAGGTGCCGCTCGAGCTCCGGATCATCGGCGCGATCCTGCTGCAGCCAGGCATGGACGGGACCGTTCTCGGCGTACTCGGGCACACACAGCCGCCACGACCGCTGCAGGAAGCGGTGCACCCCCGGCACGTCCTTCGGGTTCCACGGCTTGCTGTCGGCGAGCGGCCCCATGTACATCTCGTAGAGCCGCAGCGTGTCGGCGCCGAACTCGGATACGACCTCGTCCGGGTTGACGACGTTGCCGTAGCGCTTGCTCATCTTGGTGACGATGCGCGTCAGCTTCTCGCCGGTCGTCCGGTGGACGACGTCCTCACCCTGCTCGACGGTCTCCGCCACCGGCACGATGCCGCCGCGCGCGTCCTGATACGCGAACGACTGGATCATGCCCTGGTTGTAGAGCTTCCTGAACGGCTCGACGAGACCGACATGGCCCTCGTCGTGCAGCACCTTGGTCCAGAACCGCGAGTAGAGCAGGTGTCCGACCGCGTGCTCGGTACCGCCGACGTAGAGGTCGACCGGCAGCCAGTAGTCGCTGGCCGCGCGGCTGCAGAACTCGCGGTCGTTGTGCGGATCGCAGAAGCGGAGGAAGTACCAGCTCGACCCGGCCGCGCCCGGCATGGTGTTGATCTCGCGTTGCGCCGGCCGCCCCCGACTGTCGGTGGTCGCGACCCAGTCCTTGGCGCGGATCAGCGGCGACTCGGGGACGCCGCCCGGCTTGAAGTCGGCCATCTCCGGCAGCTCGACCGGCAGCTGATCGTCGGGCACGAGCTCGACGCCGTCCTCGCCGTGCAGCACCGGGAACGGTTCGCCCCAGTAGCGCTGCCGGGAGAACAGCCAGTCGCGCAACTTGTAGGTGACCTTGGCCTCGCCGCGCCCCCGGGCCTGCAGCCAGTCGATCGTCGCCCGCTTGCCCTCGGCCAGCGACTTGCCGGCCAGCATCAGGCTGCCGTCTGCCGTGCGACAGTGCGCCGCGTACGGCGCCTCGGCCGTCCAGCAACGATCGCCGCGGGCGATCTCGGCGTCGGCCAGGGCATCGCCGGTCTGCGGCGTGAAGATGCCGGGGATGGCGAGGCCGAACTTCTGCGCGAACTCGAAGTCGCGCTCGTCGCCGGCGGGCACCGCCATGATCGCGCCGGTGCCGTAGGTGACGATGACGTAGTCGGCGACCCAGACCGGGATGCGCGCCGCGGGATCCTGCGGATCGAGCAGCGGATTGAGCGCGTAGGCGCCGGTGAACACGCCGGTCTTGTCCTTCGCCAGGTCGGTGCGCTCGAGCTCGCTCTTCGCCGCCGCGGCCTTGCCGTAGGCCTCGACCTCGGCGCGCTGCGCCGCCGTCGTGATCTGTCCGACCAGGGGATGCTCCGGGGACAGCACCATGAACGACGCGCCGAACAGGGTGTCGGGCCGCGTCGTGAACACGCGGATGCGGGTGCCGTCGTGGCCCTCGACGTCGAACTCGACCTCGGCGCCCTCGCTCTTGCCGATCCACTCGCGCTGCATCGCCTTCAGCGAGTCGCTCCATTCGAGCTGGTCGAGATCACCGAGCAGCCGCTCGGCGTAGTCGGTGATCTTCAGCAGCCACTGCCGCAGCGGCCGCCGCTCGCACGGGTGATCGCCGCGCTCGCTGCGACCGTTGATGACCTCGTCGTTGGCCAGCACGGTGCCGAGCTCCTCGCACCACCACACCGGCGCGTTCGACTCGTAGGCCAGGCCGCGGGCGTGCAGCCGCTTCCAGATCCACTGCGTCCAGCGGAAGTACTCGGGGTCGGCGGTGCCGACCTCACGGCCCCAGTCGTACGAGAACCCGAGCCGCTGCAGCTGGCGGCGGAAGTTGTCGATGTTCTTCCTGGTCGCGACCGCGGGATGGGTGTTGGTCTGGATCGCGTACTGCTCGGCCGGCAGCCCGAACGCGTCCCAACCCATCGGGTGCAGGACGTTGAAGCCCCTGGCCCGCTTGTAGCGCGAGACGATGTCGGTCGCGGTGTAGCCCTCGGGGTGGCCGACGTGAAGGCCCGCGCCCGACGGATACGGGAACATGTCGAGTGCGTAGAACTTCGGCTGCGCGGCGTCGAAGTCCGGGTCGCCCGGATTCTTCGCCCGGAACACGTCGTGCTCGCGCCAGAACTGCTGCCACTTGGGCTCGATCGTGGCCGGGTCGTAGACCTGCTTCGGCTGGGGCTGCCGCTCGTTGTGCTGTTGTGCCATGGCTCGTCGTGGAGGGCGAAGCAGTATGCCGAGGCCGGCTGACCGGCTCCACGGCCAACCCCCCAACCCGGCGATTCGAGGCCGGCGCCGCCGTCGCCGTGGCCTCGAACCACTATCTGCTCGATACTCACCGCATGCGCTTCCCCAACGACACCGCCTTCCATCTGCGCATGGCCGCGTTCGTCGTGTTCGCGCTGTTCCTCGAGCATCTCGCCGAGCGCAATCTGCCCGAGTGGTCCTCGCCGCACATCGGCATCCTGCCGTTCGCCCTCGGGCTGCTCTGGGTCGGGCTCTACGCGTTCCACATCGCGACCATGTTGCGGCAGCGGATCCGCGTGCTCGAGGATCGCCTCGACCGACTCACCGACCGCGCCGATGCGCTCGAGCACGAGCGTCGCGACCGCCGCGCCCTGCCGCCGCTGTAGGCGGTATCGATCAGCACCCGAACACCCCCACCATGAACGCACTGCTGGCCGTCCGCACCGAGTTCGCCCGTTACCGCCGCCAGGTCGAGCTGGCGATCGCCCAGGTCGCCGCTGCCGACCTCGATCGCCGGCTCGATGCCGACGCCAATTCGATCGCGATCCTGCTGCGCCACCTCAGCGGCAACCTGCGCTCGCGCTTCACCGACTTCCTCGACAGCGACGGGGAGAAGCCCTGGCGCGAGCGGGATCGCGAGTTCGAGGATCGCCGGCTGCCCGTGCCCCACGTGCTCGAATTGTGGGAGCAGGGCTGGAGCGTCCTGCGCGCCACGCTGGACAGCCTG
>JAGQRA010000051.1 GCA_020425885.1 Planctomycetota bacterium
GCAACGGGTCGCGCCGGATCGGCTTCGGGCAGACGCCGTCGAAGCCGAGCCCGATGGCTTCGGGGGTGAACTGCTCCGGATCGTGCGCGGTGAGCGCGAACACCGGCATGCTGCTGCCGCCGGCGCGGATGCGGCGGATGGTCTCGCGGCCGTCCATCACCGGCATCTCGATGTCCATGAAGGCGAGGTCGAACGCGTCTTCCGACAAGGTGTCGAGGGCCAGGCGGCCGTTCTCGACGATGGTCACCTCACAGCCGCCGATGTGCAGGATGTGCGCCGCCAGCCGCTGCATGGTGGCGCTGTCATCGACCAGCAGCACGCGCGGCTTCTTCGTCGGCTCTGCGGCCTCCGCGCGGGGCTCCTCGAACACCGGACGCAGGAACTCGGTCAGATGCCGGCGCCAGCTCGAGTCACGGCACAGCACCCGGTCCGGCTGGTAGACGCCAGGCAGCGCGATGCGACACTCCGTGGTCAGCACCGCGATCGGAATGCAGGCGAGTCGGTTGTCGCTCTTCAGGGCGGCGACCAGGCTGATCGCCGAGAAGTCCCGCTGCTCGAGGCCGGCGACGACGGCGGTCGGCCTTCGCTCGGCGATCATCGTGAGGGCCTCGATGGTGTTGCTGGCATGGCGACAGCCGACCTCGTGGTCGCGGCAGATCCGATCGACCATCTTGTGCAGCACCCGGGTCGGATCGACGAACAGGATCTCGGCGAGGGCGGCCATGCCTGGCCTTCATCGGTTCGCCCGTCGCGTGCGTTGAGGGGTAGTGCTGCGGAGTCGTCGGGTGGCGTACCGTTCCTAGGGGATCTTCCGATGGTGGCCCAAGGTGGAGGCCTCGCTGCGGCGCGCTGCAGCGATAGTCGCCCAACTCAGCGGCGCTCGGTGGCCGTGACCAGCTCGCCGAGCCGCTGCGCGAATCCGCCGAGCTTCACCCCTTCGAGGTTGCACAGCGCCACGATCGCGACGCCGTCATCGGGCAGCAGATAGAGCATCGTGCTGACGCGCGATTGCGCGCCGCTGTGGTGGATCACGCGGCGACCGTCGTGCCTGCCGACGGTGAAGCCGAGGCCGTAGCCGATCTCGTTGCCGGACTTCGTTCGTTGCCGGGTCCACATCGCGTCGAGGGTCTGCGGCGTCACGAGCCGGCCGCCACAGAGGGCCTGGCCGAAACGCGCGAGGTCGACGGCCGAGCAGCAGAGGCCGCCGCCGCCGAGCTTGTAGCTGCCATCCATCAACACCGAGTTCCGCAGTTCGCCGCCGGTCCGCAGGTAGCCCTGGGCGCGGCCGCGGATCAGCCGGCGCACGTCGTCGTCCTGCATCGACGACGCGGCGCTCGGCGCGGCGACGAACTCCTCGACCACCTGCGGGAACGGCTTCTGCGCCGCGGCCTCGACGACGGCGGCGACGAGGTTGTAGCCGAACGTGCTGTAGCGGTACTTGGTGCCCGGCTCGTGCAGCAACGGGTCGTCGGCGAATCGAACGAGCGCGGCGGTCTGCGTCGGGTAGTGCACCGTGCTCTCGCCTTCGCCGGGCTTGTAGTGACGCACGCCACCGAGGTGCGCCAGCAGCTGCCGTGTCGTCACCGGCCACGGCTTCTCGGGCCATGCGGCGACGATCTCGTGCACGTCCCGGTCGAGATCGAGCTTGCCCTGCTCGACGAGCTTCATCGCGCAGACCGCGGCGATCGGCTTGCTGATCGAGGCCAGCCGATAGACGGTCGCGCCGCTGGCCGGCACGTCGTTCTCGACGTCAGCGAAGCCGAACGCAAACGCCTCGGGCTCGCGCTCGCCGCCGCCGGTCGCGATCGCGACCGAGATGCCGGGAATGGCGTCCTCCTGCCACTTCGCCTCGACGGCAGCGCGGACCGCATCGCGCCACGCGGGGGGCTGCTGGGCGGCGATCACGGCCGCGAGGGAGAGGATGGCGAACGGCGACAGGGACGGTGAGGTTCGCATGGCAGTGGCTCGGGGCAGGGGCAGCGCGAGAGGCTAACCTGCGGGCGACCCGTCCATGCAGTCGCGAGCCTCGAAACGAGGCGAGTAGGATGGCCGCATCATGCCCTTCGTGCCTCGACCGTCCGTGTGTTGTGTGTTCCGTTTCGCCTGCCTGAGCCTCATGACCGCCGTCGCCATCGAGGGACAGGATCGCGGTGCCGAAGCGAAGCCTGCCGCCGAGCGCGGGCGGGTGTTCGGCATCGCCAGGCTGGCCGACCGATCTCCCTGGGCCGATGCGAAGGGACTGCTGGTGTCGCAGCCGTTCGCCGGTTGTCGTGATCGTGACTTGATCGAGTTCACGGCCAACGCCGCCGGGCGGTTCGCGGCCGACATCATCGTCGGCCGGGTCTACACGGCCTGGGCCTGGTCGGCCGACGGGGACCGTTGGCGTGTGTCGCAGGTGGTTGCCGACGTCGTGCCGCACCTTCCGCTCGTCCTCGGCGAGCAACGGCACGAGCCTCGGGTCAGCCTGCGTCTGACCGGGCTTGCGTCATGGCGCGACCCGGGGCCGGTCAAGCTCTGGTGCGCGGGAGTGGATGACGCGGGCATGGCGCTGCCGATCGGCGAGCCGGTCGAGGGGGGCGTGGTCGAACTGCCGCCGATGGGCACCGGCCGTCGATGGGTGTTCTTGACGGCGGGCAACGGGCTCGACCTGTTCCGGCTGGCGATTCCCGGGACCGCCAGTGGCGAACTCGAGGTCGTCGTGCCTTCGCCGGTTGAAGTGCCGATCGAGGTGCGTGAGCCGAGCGGCAAGGCCGTGAAGGATGCGCGGGTCTTCGTCCGATCGCCGGCCGGCGCCTACCTGCCAGGAACGACGGACGAGCAGGGGAGACTGTTGGCGAAGGTGCCGGAGCCACGGACACCGAGTGTCGGCGAGTCGCTGTACCTGCCGCTCTGGGGTGAGGCCCCGGACCACCTCGTCGGCCGACTGTGGCGCAGCAAGGCAGCGCCTTCGGGGCCATGGGCGATCTACCTGCAGCCGACCGCGCCGACGCGCTTTCGCCTGCTCTGGGGCGAGGGCGACCCGGTCGCCGGTGCACCGGCGCATGTCAGCGGCGTCGAGCAGAGCATCGAACCCGGCGGCATGAGGAACGGTGTGCCGATCGGCAGGCCGAACGGTCAGTTCGCGAACGACGGCCATCTGGTGACCGACGCCGAGGGTGGTTTGGCAATCGCCTACGATCCGAAATACCCGATCGCGATCGGCATGCTGTTGCCGGGCGAACGTCGCGCTGCGCTCGCTGCCCGTCTCGGCGCGACGCCGAGCCAACTCGCCCTGGTCTGGGCAGGGAAGGTCGAGCCCGGTCAAGCGGTCGAGGCCCGGGTGGACCGGCTCGTGCCGATCCGATGTCGGATCCGCTGCCCCGACGGCAGTCCCGCTCAGCGCGCACATGTCCGGCTGGCAGCCGGCGAGAACCCGGGGATCGGGCTCGGCTACGTCGCCGACCAACGCGGCGAGGTCGTCGTGTTGGTGCCGGCGACCGACGAGTTGCTGATTGCAGCTTCGCTCGATGCTCGTGGAGACGTGTTCCGCATCGCGGTGCCGGAGGGTTCCGCACCGGGTGAGGTCGCGGAGCTCGTGCTCGACCTGCCTGAGTCGACCGTCCTGCGCGGCCGGGTCATCGACGGCAAGGGCGAGCCGCTCGCCGGAACCGAGGTGGTGCTCGATCAGTCGCTGCAAGGGCCGCGCGGCGCATGGCAGTCGCTCGATGGCGTCGGCGACGGCGTCCGCGTCGTTGCGCATGGCTATCTCTACCCGGCGATGGCGCGCCCCATGTTTCAGCAGGCCGCGCGAACGGATGACGAGGGTCGCTTCGAGTATCGGGTTCCCGGCCTCGCCTTCCCGATGAGCGTGAGTGTCGAAGGGTATCTGTCGTTCGACCTGGGGAAGCTGACGTCGGAAGAGGCCGCGGCGGGAGTCGAGCTGGTCGTGCGGTGATCGGTGAGCCGCGCCGCTTGCCGAATCGGCAATGGCCGGCGGCTGCCGGCAGCAGGGCCTGCGAGCGCTACTTCTTCGCCAGCAACCGAACGGCTCGCAGGCCGAGCCAGTCGGCCTTGCCCATCGGCTTCTGCCAGTTGCGATACGGCGAGCGGGTCAGCGGCAGATCGCTGCAGTAGCTGCCGCCGCGATGATAGTGGTTGTCCGACTTCGCCTCCGGGAGCAGCTCTCCGGTCCCGGGCTTCACCGGGTCGGTGTAGCGGGCCTTCTGGTCGATGCACCACTCACGCACGTTAGCCGTCTGCCGGCGCCCGACGTGCAGACCAGCGCCTGTCCCTACACCTGCAGGCCGGCGGAGACGGGAGGTTTGGCACGTTGCAGCCGAACGCCTGCGTGCCGGCGATGACGTCGGTGAACGTGCCGTCGCCGGCGTTGACGGAGACGCGGCTCTGCGCGGGCTGGCGCTGCGTGCAGATCGGCTGCGCATTGTGAGGACGTGTGCCATCGCTCCCTCAGATGCGACTTGACGATCTGCTAGGTGCGCAGGAACGTGGGGTGGCGGTTCCGGGTGTGCTGGGGCCGCACCTTCTCTCTCCATCCCCGCATCCGCTGATGACTCATCGCTGGCGACGCCGACTCGCACTGATCCTCAGTGCCACCCTGATTGCGATGGTCCTCGCCGAAGTGATGCTGCGACTGCTCGGGGGAGGGCCTCCTCGGACGCTCGCCGCAGGGATCGTGGTGGCCGACCCCGAGATCGGCTTCCGGCTCGCACCGAACTACGATAGCGACGGATCGGGGGGGGGGTACAGGACGATTGAAGCGTTCCACGTGCATACCAACGAGCGCGGCTACCGCGACGGGCCGATCGGTCCGAAGATCGCCGGGCGGCGCCGAGTGCTCGTGCTCGGGGACTCCTTTGCCTACGGCATGGGCGTCGAGGTGGAACAGGCCTTCCCTGCACTGCTCGTGAAGGAACTCGCGGCGCGCGACGTCGTGGCGGAGGTCATCAACAGTGGCGCGCCTGGCTATGCGACTCACCACGAGTTCCATCTCCTCGATTGCGACGGGCCCGAGCTGCAACCGGACGACGTCGTGCTCGCGTTCTATGTGGGCAACGACTTCCGTGGCAACCACACTGATCGCTTCGGTGTGCTGCTGGTGGAGAACGGCGAACTCGTCAAGCGCCTGCCGAACGACGGCGCGATGCAACGTGTGGCCTCGTTCCTCGTCGCCCGCAGTCGCTTGGCCCTGCTCGTCGCCCGCGCCTTCCAGCCCGCGGCGGACGGCGCAGCCAACGGCGATGTCCCGATCGGTTGCGAGAATGCCGAATGGGACGAGGGATTCTCGTTGGCGATGGCCCGACGCACCTGGGACGTCGATGCCCGCGCGGCCTGGCAACAGTCCCTGCTCTGGATCACCGCCACGCGCGACCGCTGTCGGGAGCTCGGGGCGCGCTTCCATCTCGTCCTGCTGCCGGCGCCCCACCAATACAGCAAGGTCGTGTGGCAGGCTGCCTGCTCGCTTTGTCAGCTGAACGATCAGGACTTCGATCGCGCGCGACCGAACTACGAGCTCGCGGCTTGGGCACAGGCGAACGACATCGCCGTGGTCGATCTGCTGCCCGACTTCGTGGCGGCTAACGACGATGCGAACAACCGGCTGTACCTCGACTGCCACTTCAACGCCGCAGGGCCGAGTTGGC
>JAGQRA010000052.1 GCA_020425885.1 Planctomycetota bacterium
GCGATCACGCCGACGTTGGCCTGGTAGCCGCTCGGGAACGACAGCGCAGCTTCGGCGCCGAGCCAGTCGGCGACTTCGCGTTCGAGTGCATCCGCGTCCGCGCCGCCGCCGAGCAGGCGCGCCGCGCGGCCGCCGGCGCCGCAGCGTTCGAGCGCTTCGTGCGCCGCGGCGACCACGCGTGGATCGCGGGCGAGACCGAGGTAGTCGTTGGAGACGAAGTCGACGCCACCCGCGCGCGCGTCGATCGCATCGAGGTCGCGCCGGCGACCGAGCGCCTCGACCGCGTCGAGCTCGCGCCTCAGCTCGGCGTCGAGGGACATGCGTTGGCGAGCGGTTCGAGCCCGAGCTTGTCGAGCAGGCGCGCGTCGCTGTCGGGTGCCGGGTTCGGCGTCGTCAGCAGCTCGTCGCCGACGAAGATCGAGTTCGCGCCCGCGAGGAAGCACATCGCCTGCACGGCCTCGCCGAGTTCGGCGCGCCCGGCGCTGAGACGGATCACGGTGTTCGGCAGCAGGATCCGCGCCACCGCGACCGTGCGCACGACCTCGGTCCAGTCGAGCGGTTCGGCGTCCTCGAGCGGCGTGCCCTCGACCGGTACGAGGTGGTTGATCGGCACGCTGTCGGGCTGGATCGCCGCCAGCTCCGCGAGCAGCTCGGCGCGGACCGCGCGATCCTCACCGAGCCCGACGATCCCGCCGCAGCACACGTGGATGCCCGCATCGCGCACGTTCGCGATCGTCGCCAACCGGTCGTCGTAGGTCCGCGTCGTGATGACGTTCGCGTAGTGGCTCCGCCCGGTGTCGAGGTTGTGGTTGTAGTAGTCGAGCCCGGCCTCGCGCAGCCGCCGCGCCTGCCCCGCGTCGAGCATCCCGAGCGTCACGCAGGTCTCGAGCCCGAGCCCCTTCACCTCGCGCACCGCCTCGAGCACCCGGTCGAACTGCGCACCGTCCTTCACCTCGCGCCAAGCCGCTCCCATGCAGAAGCGATCCGCCCCGCCGTCCTTCGCCGCCCGCGCCGCATCGACGATCACGTCATGCTCGAGCAACTTCTCCGGCGTCGTCGGCGTCGCGAACCGCGCCGACTGCGAGCAGTAGCCGCAGTCCTCCGGACACGCCCCCGTCTTGATGCTCAACAACTGCGAACACTGCATCGCGCGCGGATCGTGGTGCTCGCGATGAACGACGGCCGCCTCGAACACGAGTTCGAGCAGAGGCCTGGCGAGGAGCGCGTGCGCGCGCTCGAGCGAGGGGTCTTGGGTCATCGGACGGGTCACGATGAGGGACGGAGGGGGAGAAGTCCATGCACAGTGGAGCCGGTGAAAGCGTCATGCCGGTGTTCGTCGGAATCCGGGTGCTTTTTCGCGATCGGCGTTGCGTCAAGTTCATGGTCGAGGACGCGACAGCGACGAACGCCCACGGAGCGCCCCGACTGTTGGACCGTCTTCGCATCGCGATCCGCGTGCGCCACTACTCGCGCCGTACCGAACGCGCCTACGTCGATTGGGTCGTCCGCTTCGTCAAGTTCCACGACATGCGGCACCCGCGCGAACTCGGGCCGGAGCAGGTCGAGGCGTTTCTCAGTTCGTTGGCGACCGATCACGATCTCGCCGCCGCGACCCAGGCCCAAGCGACCGCGGCGCTCGTATTCCTCTATCGCAGGGTGCTGGAGCTCGAACTTCCATGGCTCGAAGGCATCGTGCGCGCGCGGAAGCCCCGTCGACTACCCGTGGTGCTGACGCATCGCGAGACCGTCGACGTCTTGTCTGGCCTGCGTGCCACGCCGAAGCTCATGGCCCGGCTGCTGTACGGATCGGGTCTCCGTCTGCTCGAATGCTGCCGGCTCCGCGTCAAGGATCTGGACCTCGACGCGCTCCGCATCACGGTGCGCGAAGCGAAGGGCGATCGCGACAGGACCACCCTGCTGCCGAAGTCCCTCGTCGATGATCTCCGTGCGCAGCTCCGGCGCGCCCGCGACCAGCACCGTACCGACCTCGAGCACGGCGCCGGTTTCGTCGAGCTGCCGCACGCGTTCGCCCGAAAGTCCCCGAACGCAGCCCGCGAATGGGGGTGGCAGTGGGTGTTTCCCGCGACGCGCTGCTACACGCATCCTGAGACCGGTGAGCGTCGCCGCCACCACCTCCACGAGTCCGTCCTGCAACGCGCCGTCCGCGAGGCCACTCTCCGCGCCGGCATCGCCAAACGCGTCACGTGCCACACCTTCCGTCACACCTTCGCCACCCACCTCCTCGCCGCCGGCTATGACATCCGTACGATCCAAGAGCTGCTCGGCCACCGCAGCGTCCGGACGACGATGATCTACACGCATGTCCTCGGAGAAGGGTGGTGTGGCGTGCGAAGCCCGATCGACGCGCTGGAGGACGGGTTGCCTGTCAGCGAGCGTGTGGATTAGATTGGTCCGCCGAAGATCCCAGAGTCGGTCGCGAGGCTGGGTAGTTCGCTGCGCTCCGGTAGTCGGCTCGTGATTGGATGGGCGCTGTCGCTAGGTTGGCGGTGTCGACGTAGACCGATCTAATCTTCGTTGGGTCGTCCGGGTGCGCACTTGAACATTGGCGTGACGATTGAGGTCATCTGGCTGGATGACGACCTTGTCGAGGTTAGGGTCGCGGCGAGCAACGGGCGTTTCGCTGGGGCGGCGGACTGCTACTGCGGGCATGACACGATCCCCAGCCTGGCTGCTGCCGCGCGCGGCTTCCCCTCGTCGAGCGAGGATCGACGCGAGATGGAGATCGGCACGTTCGATCCGGGCTACGCAGGGGGTGGTGCCAAGCTCGTCCTTCGTTGTGTCGACCGAACTGGGCACGCCGTCGTGGATGTTGTTGTGCGGGCTGACACTCGAGGAGTGGCTGGACTGGCTGAGACTGCATCCTTCTCCTTGCCAGTTGAGCCTGCTGCGATCGACGAGTTCGTCGCCGCTCTTGGTAGGATGCGCTCGGTCGTCGGAGCCGTGGCGAGGCTACGGTCGGCGACCCAACAAGGCGCAGCAGCCGACGATCGCCCCCAAGCGGGCGATCGCGGCTGAGCGCCAAAGACGTTAGATCGAATGCGACTCTTCGTGCTCATCTCGTGCCTCCTGCTGAGTGCCTGCGGACAGGATGACAGCATGGCCTCGCGTGACCGCCTTCTCCGCCGTATTGGCGACATCAACGACTTCTCACGTCCTCGGCCCCTGGTCACCCTTGACGAGTTCTTCGAGGGCAATCGAGACCCCGGCTCCATCGGCTACAACCTGCCAGACCCACCTGATCCGCAGGAGTTTCGCGGCTTCCTGACGTCGATCAGCGAGCGAGACGTGGTTTCGGCCGTGCTGATTGAGGTCACGGACCTCGAGGACCCCGACGGATGGCCATCATCCGATACGGCGTGGGTGATCACCTCGGCGATGATCGACGAGGTGGCTTCCTGGGTGCCAGAGCGGTTTCGTCCCGATGAATACCTCGACGGGTTTCCGGAGTCTGGAGTCGAGCCCCACGAGGTTCGGGCAGGTTTCAGGGCGGTCGGACTCTGGTACGATTAGCGATCTAACAAGCCGCAGCAGCCGACGGCACTTCGCGCCGCCGCTGAGCGGCCAATCCGTTAGGTTGACCAAGGTGATGGCGATTCACGCGGTGGTATTCGTGCTCGCGTTCAGCCTGTCTCCGCTTTGGGAGATGGTCGAGCAAGCGTTTCGCGCGGACTACGAGGCTATCGACCTGACCCTCTCCTGGATGCCCGTGATCTACCCCATGTTGCTTGTCGTAGGAGTCGCATGCTGGATCACAGCTGCCGCTTCGGCTTGGCTGATGCACGGCGGCCGCCGAGTTCATGGGCGCAGCGTCGTTCGCTCCAGTCTCATCGGACTGATTTGCGGAGCTGCCCCGATGTTTCTCGATCGACCGTGGCAACTCCTCCTCGGGGCAGCCCTGGCTGCTCCGCTCTTGTTCGCTGGGCAACCTAACCAGTCGCAGCAGCAGACGCCGGCGTTCGGCCGGCGCAGCTGAGGGACACATCCGTTGGGCAGGCCGTGGCGAGGAGGAGAATGCGAACGATCGAAGAGACAGCCGTGTTCATTGTGCACGCCATCAAGCAATTCTGCTTCGGCTTCGAGGAAATGGACAAGCTCGCGGACGAGTACGCAGACGGGAGCGCCGGCAAGGCCTTCTTCCTCAGCGCGATCTACCAACACCTAGCGGTGTTCTGCCTGATCGCGCCCGAGGGACGGCCCATGGGTGGCGCGTTCTACCCAGCCCTGGCAACCCACGGCTTGGAGGAGTTACTGGATCCCATACGACCGATTCTTCGCGAGCCCTTGGGATGGACGACTTTCGGAGAAGTAGTGCGCGTCTTCAGGAACAAGGCCCTAGTTCACCCAGGCTACAGCGACGCGGACCTCGACCGAATCTACCGTGACGTAGACATGTCCAGGCCTGAGGTCGCGCGCCGCTGGCATGAGCTCCTTGTCCAAGCGTACGTGGAGACTAAGCAACTCGCAGTCCGGGTTGCGAAGGCCACGGGCAGACCGCTGTCCGATTTCGGCATCGATGAGAACGGAGCGATACCAAGTAGCTAAGCTAGGCGTTCAGCCCAGAGAGGGTCAGAAGTTTCCTGCTTGCTCAGGAAATGGGGCGTCCGTAGCTTAACGCTGGGAAAAGATATTCTTCGAAGGCCATTTTCTTGGAGAAAGAGCATGGGTCGACTGTCCCGTTACTGCTTTGCAGCCACTGTTGTATCCGCCTTGTCCCCGCTTGCGTGGCGTCACGCGGAGGGGAGTGCCTCAGCCGCCGCGACAGAGTTCGTTGGCATCAAGTTGGGAGACTTCCAGTCCCACTACCGCGCACAGCAGCAATCGATGTGGTGTTGGGCTTCATGTGCCGAGATGGTGCTATCTTACGAGTCAATCAATCTCCCGCAGGAAGCCATCGTCAACGCCATTAAGGGTTTTGGTGTCCCTGGATTCACACCCAATCAAGGGGGCAATCCTGTCGAGATGATTCGGTCGACGAATCACTTCATCAAGACGCAGGACGGCGACACTGCAGTCGTCTCAGGACAATTCGTTGCAGGCGCGCCATTGCCGAATGTCATTTACAATCACCTGAAGAGAAAGAAGCCTTTCATACTTACGTATCAGAGTGGTCCCTGGATGGGGCATGCCGTAGTAGTCCACGGCATGGACATTCACGTGGACGAGGATCGAGCGGGTCAGGAAATTGAGCCCGTAGTGTTGCATGTCGCGGATCCTTTTTGCTATTCGCAGGCTTACGACCGCTTCGGCCGTCCCATACTGACGAAAGATGACTCTCTCCGATTCAGAAAGTACGCTTGGCGTCCGACGGAGGGCGCGGACCCATTCCCGGGCGCCATCAGCGGCGCGATACTTGTCGAGGCGACTCTGCGCTAGCTAGTGCCGGCGTGGAGTGGCTGCCCAACCAGGCGATGCAGCCGGCGGCCTTCGGCCGCGGCTGATCGCAATCTCGTTGTACCGACCTAGCTGGATGAGGCTCTGCCTCAAGCACCTCGCCGTCGTGGCCGTTGTGGTCATGCCCATCTTCTTCCTCTTGGATATTGGCTGATGGTGGGGCTCAAGGGCGAGGCACAGCTGCCAGTGGTTCTGAAGTCGGGAGCATGCGAGTCCCTGCTGTTCGTCATCCCGCTGTCGACGGTGTCCTACTGCGCATGGAGCGCTGTCTCAACGAGGCAAGCGCCAGTAGCCGCTTCTTCCGTAGCCCCCGCTTTCCTCTGGCGCCCCAGAGGGCGCTCGCAGCTGAACGGCCGAGACGTTGGGCAGGCGTCGCGAGACGCCGTCGGACAGGCAACGCGAACCGGGTGTAGAATGAGCATGATGTCCGAGCCCGCACGGAAACCACCGCCTGGATTCGACGACCTGCCGGTCGACCAGCAGATCGACTACTTGCAGTCGCTGTGGGATCGAGTCGCGGCGGATCCGGATCGCGTTCCCGAACCGGATTGGCATCAGGCTCTGCTCGATGAGCGGACGAAGGCGCATCGCGACGCGCCCGGCGAGGCAGCGTCGTGGGATGAGGTTCGCGAGCGAGTCACTCGGCGCCTTCGCGAGCCTCCCGAGTGACGGTTGGACTCAGGATCCGCGCGGAGGCAGAGAGGGAGTTCGAGGACGCCGCGCTGTGGTACGAGGCGCGACGCCCTGGCTTGGGACTCCAACTCGTCGGCGAGTTGGACCGAGTTCTCGATCGAATCACGGAGTCGCCACGGCAGTTTCCACTCGTCAGCGATCAATGCCGTCGAGGTCTCCTGCGGCGATTCCCCTACGGCGTCTACTTCTTGCTCGAGGAGGACGTCGCCGTCGTGATCGCGATCCTGCACATGCATCGGCGTCCCGACACATGGCGGTCCCGCGAGTAGCTTCGTATTTTCGCTGCCCAACCCGCCGATGCAGCCGACGACCGCTTCGTCACGCCGCTCGCTTGCAAGAGCACCGCGCCGACCGCGCTCGCAGCTGATCGGCAAAGACGTTGGGCGCACCTGGATGCTGACCACCAACCTGAAGCAACTGAGTGCCGCAGGGTGGCTGCTTGCGGCCGTCGCGCTGACCTCAACAGTGCTTGTGTCGATCCCGCTCGGTGCATGGGCACTTGAGGCGATTGACAGCTCCACGTTCCGCGCGTGGCGAGACCCGATCATCGTAACCGTCGCTTGAGCCCCACCTGGAATCTCGCGATGCGCTCGTCATCCTGCCGGGGATGTTCACGCGCTACACGATCGAGGATATCGCACCCCTGCTCGCGCTCCGGGAGCGCGATGGCCTGAGC
>JAGQRA010000452.1 GCA_020425885.1 Planctomycetota bacterium
GGACGGTGGTCAACGGACTGTGCGCATCGGCGGGCATCTTGATCCACCTCGCCGCCGACAAGGAGCACCGCTTCTGCATGCGCGAGAGCCGCTTCATGATCCACCAGCCCTCGACCATGGGCCGCGGCCAGGCCAGCGATCTCGACATCACGGCCAAGGAGATCCTCAAGCTGCGCGACCGCTACAACCGGATCATCGCCGAGAGCTGCGACCAGAAGGCCGAAGACGTGCTCGAGGCAGCCCGCCGCGACTTCTGGCTCGACGCCGGCCAGGCGCTCGAGTACGGGCTCGTCTGCAAGATCGTCGAGACGCGCGCCGACCTCGGCTGATCGCCTGGTCGAGGCCGACTGAACCGGCGCCCGGCGGTATCGTTCGATCCGCCATGCCGCGCCCGCTCACCCCACTCGCAGCCAGTCTGCTCGGCCTCGCCGGGGCCGTTGCCGCCGCGCCGCAGGGCCCGCCGCGCAGCTCCGTCATCACGGTCAAGGACGGCCACGGCAGGGCAGTCGATGGCGCCAACGGCGTGATGATGACCGAGCCGAGCCCTGACCTGCCGGCGGTGCACGGCTGGTTCGGCATCGACCCGACCACCGGCGGCGGCGAGTTGCTGTGGGCGAAGCCGAGCCGCCAGACCGGCATGCTGAAGTGGACCTTCGGCGACCGGCCGCGCGCCGGCGGTGTCCTGATCAGCGCACCCGACGGCCTCGGTGCCCTGCTGCCGCGACTCGGCCCCGGCGACGCGTTTCGCATGACGTTGCTGCCCACCGGCACGATCCGCACGGCCGACGGCGAGGACTGCGTGCTCCATGCCACGGCCTTTGTCGCCGAACGCCGCATCGTGCTGCCGCCGATGCGGTCCGCGTCCTTCCCGTTGCCGGCCGGCCGCTACGAGCTCTGGATCTCGCAGCACGACCGCGTCCATTGGCAACGACTCGATCTCGAGTCGGGCGCGACGGTGGAGCTGCAGCTCGATGGACCGACCCAGGCCATCGCCCGCACCGCCGATGCGATCGTGACACCGACCGGTCGCCCCGACCTCGTCCTGCTCGGCCCCGACCGCAGCCGCTGCACCCTGTGCGGCGAGGCGATCGCGGCCCCGCTCAACGCCTGGATGCCGGCGACGGGATTCGCCCTCGCCGAACGGGCGATCCCCGGCCCCGTGCAGCCGCAGCCGATCGCCTGGCCACCCGCCGACCTCGCGACCGCCGCAGCGACCTCCGACATCCGCGTCGGACTCCCCGATGGCACACCGGCGACCGCGGTGCGCGGCTTCGCGGTGCGGCGCCTGCCGAGCACCGACTGGCAGGTGCTCGGCGCCAACACCGTGACCGAGGATGGCCTGCTGCGCCTGCCTGCCGTTCGCGGCGGCGATGACTGGCTGCTGATCGCCGGCGATGGTCTGGCGCCGTTCGCCATGCCACTCGCCGAATGGCGGGCAGGCCACACCTTCAACCTCGACGAAGGGACTCCGCTCGGGGTCGCCTGCCGTCTGTCCTCGGGCGATCCGGCCGCCTCGCTGCGCCTCGAGTACGTGCCCGAATCCGGCGCCGCGGCGACGATCGTGGCGCTGACCGACCGCAGCGGCCGGGCGAGCTTCGGCCCGGTGACGCTGCCGGGCCACATCCGCGTCAGCGACGAGCACCATCAGAACGACGAGGTCTTGGTGACGGCGCCGGCGACGAAGCCGATCACCATCGCCGTCGAGGACGGCGTCACCCTGCGCGGCCTGGTGCTGCTGCCCGATGGCTCGCCGGTACGCGGCTGCACCGTCACCCTGCGCGACCCGCAGGGCAGACTCAGACCCGGGAGTCGGAGCCGGCTCACCGACGCCGACGGCAGGTTCGCGTTCGCGGGCCTGGCCAGCGGTGCCGAGTTCAGGTTGTTCGCGACGCGACGACGCGACGGCAGCACCTGGTCGAGCGAGATGACGCACGCGATTCCCGGCACGGACCCGCTGACGATGACGATCCACGACGAGGATCCACGGCTCGACCGCGACAAGGACGACTGACTTCGAACTCAGCGCGCGCCGACGGCGCGCCGCGCCCGGCACAGCATCACCATCCAGCGACCGAGATCCTGCAGCGCGACCTCGCGCTCGATGGCACCGAGCTCGCGCGCGGCCATCGGCATGCCGTAGATCGAGCAGGTCGCCTCGTTCTGCCCCATCGTCGCCCAGCCGCGCTGCCGCAGCGTCAGCA
>JAGQRA010000053.1 GCA_020425885.1 Planctomycetota bacterium
CGGGTTGCGCCAGAAGGACCGACTCGGCGTGCCCGGCTGTCTCTACCTGCATCCGTGGGAGGTCGATCCGGCGCAGCCGCGGCAACGATTGGGTGGGCTGCGCGGCTTCCGACACTACGTCAACCTGAAGCACACGCTCGGCAAGCTCGATCGCCTGCTGGGGGACTTCCGTTTCGTCGGGCTGTCGGAGGCGCTGGCCGAGCGTCACGTCGACGGGGCGGCAGGGTTGCCGTCCTTTCGCGCCGCCGATCTGCTGGGATGAGCGGCGATCAGCGAGCGCCGAGCTGATACGCGAAGCTCTTGGCGTAGCGGGCCTCGTCGCTGGTGGGGAGAGTCCCATCGCATTGGTCGAAGGGATCGAGGCGCTGAGCACACTCACGGCCGCGCGATCGAGTCGCAGTCAGGCGGTCGAGGCCGGAGCTCCCCTGTCGTGCGGGGGCGACCGGGAATCGCTGATCGTGGGTGGTCGAACTAATGCGTATTGAGGTCGGTCGCAGGGGCCGGTAAGGGGAGTCGTGTCGGCGGGCGTACAGAGGTAGAGTGCTCGCTTTGCTTCGGCACAGCCGGTCTGGTCATGGAGGTCAGAGCGGGTGTCGGGGCCGAGAAGGAAATGTGCGCCGCCGAGCGAGGTGACGTGATGTATTCAGCTCACAGCTCACAGCTCACAGCTCACAGCTCACAGCTCACAGCAGGGGAGGTCTCTGTGCCCTCACCCTGACCCTGTTCGCACTGGCGAACCCTGACCTCATCGCTCAGGACGAGGCGCGGATCATCTACTCGACGCACGACTGGAACAGCACCGCGACGAGTCCCCTTCGAACACCGAGAACTGGGCGGACGTCAAGAGTCCCGGGAACGGTCTGGTCTACTCCGTCGGCACCGTGATGGTGGAGGAGGTCCAGGCCGGTCCGATTGCAGGCTACTTCTCGCAGTCTGCGGTCGGGATGAGCCCACTGGCATGGAATCCCATCCTCCTTGGACCTTGGCGGCAGGTCGTGATCCTGCAGGTCGTCGACGGCAACCAGGACATCCAGTGGCAGCGCTACTTCTATGGCTGGTCTCCATCGGTGGACAACTCCGTCGCCACCGCGGCGCGGGCGATCTCGGTCTGGCCGGCAGCCACACCGCAGCTGACACGCATCGCCATTTGCGGCGAGTCCTTCGACAAGGAACTGCCCCTCAGCCAGGTCGGCGGGCCCGCTCCCGTCCCGGACGTGACCACTGGCTTCATCGCCGTCTACGACGGTCAGGGCACGCTGCTCTGGACGCACCACTTCTACGCGGACAACGTCGAGCAGTACTGCACCGTGACCGATCTCAGCGTCCGCGTCGAGGTCGAGGGCGAAATGCAGTACGACGTCGTGACCTACTGCGGCATGTCGACCCATGGTCTCGTGACCAGCGGGCCGCTGATGCCGGTCGCACCGTTCACCAACGTGGCATCGACCGCGACCTACAACCCGGGCCTCGGCAACACGCAGACGGGAGCCGGTCAGTGGGACGGCTTCGTTGGCCGGCTGCGGCGGCCAACCGGCGGCCCGACTGCCACCGACTTCCATTCGATCGTCGGTGGCAGCGAGCAGGACAGCCTCTACGGCCTCGCCGAGCTGACAGAGACCGACTTCGTCGTCACCGGGGCCACCCGCAAGGACTCGGTGACACCCTCGCAGTACGCGTTCCCCTTCACGAAGTCCTACGACTTCTCGTCACACCCCTTCTACACCGATTGGAACGACGCCCACGAATACAGCGTCGGCACGCTGTCGCTCTTCAGTCTGCAGGGGACCGGGCTCGTGTTGTTCGATTCCTACTGGATCGGCACGGTGACCGAAAATCCCGAGGAACCGACCTGGACCGTCGGTCACGACGTCGCCGCGATCCCCTACATCTACAGCTACTACACCGTTGGCACGACCAACGACCGGACCTTCCTCCCGACGATGCAGAGCACCATTCCGGGGAGCACAGTGGCGAATGGCTCGAAGTCGGCGGTGTCGTCTTGGGCGACCTGCGACGGCTTCGTCCTCTGGAGTGGCAGCGGTACGAACACCGTGGGGCTGTTCGGCAGCGACGAGGTCGAGGACGGCTTCTGTGGTGTGGCGATGTGGAGCGAGTTCTGGTCCTACGCGGCGTTCGCCGGCTGGGAGAACCCGGCGACCGGGTGGACGAGCATGCGTTGCGGCAGCTTCTCCGAAGGCGGGCGGGGATTGACCGTTCCAGGGCCGTCGGGAAAGGCGGTGCGCGAAGCGACGATCACCGCCAGCGGTCTGCAGATCCCGGCGCGAGCCGGTGACCAGAACGTGTTTGCGGGCCCTACGGGGGCGCCTTCCCACGTGCTCGACGAGCCGCCGTACGCGCCGCGATCGAACGGTGGCATTGCCATCGACCAGCGCGGCCGGGTCAACGTCGTCGGTTACACGTTCAGCGACCAGTATCCGTACTTGGCGCCCGGCAGCGGCTTCCTCGATGGCCGCCAACCCGGCAACGTGTTCATCGCCTCGGATGCGGTTCGCACCACAATGGACATGGTGCCGCTCGGCGTCAGCCGGACCGAAGGTACTGGCGCCATGGCCAATGGCAGCCTGCCGGTGCAACCGCCGGCTTCGGGCTACACCGGAGCCACGACACCGGTGGGCACCTGCCAGTCGCCGTTCGGCTGGCAGGTCGGAGTGGCGCCTTCGGCCGAGGTGAATCGGCTCCTGATCGACTATGCCGGACCGGCTCCGGGTTCGGGCTTGCAAGGCTACGTGGTGCTCGAAGGCGTCTTTGGCAGCGGTGGTCTTGCCTTGGCGGCGCTGCAGATCGGGCTGCCGGGGATCACCTACTCCTACGATCCACTCGGCATCGGTGGGTCGACCATCGAGCTGTGGACCGTCAACAACCCCGTGTTCGTCGGCCCAGGCACCACCGGCCTTGCCCACGAGGAGATCCTGTTGCCGATCTTCGCCCCGGGTTCGTGGCGGTTCACGTTGCAGGGGCTGTGGGCGCTGTCCACGCCGCTCTCCTGTGACCCGGCCGGACTCATCGCCAGCCCGGCGTTGGTGATCGACTACTGATCGCTCCTCGGCCCCGGCCTGCCGGGGCCTGTTCTTTCCATGACCTGCTCCATTCCGATGACCAACCGATTCCTGCCTCTTTTCTCGCTGACATGTGGGGTGTTCGTCTCCTGCCTCGGCAAGGAGCTTCCGTCCCAGTGTTACCTGCGGGGATGGGGCGCCTACGGCTACGACACCGAGAGCAACCTCGGTCGAATGGTGCAGGTCGAGGCCGAGTTCATATCGACCATCATTCGCCGTTCGGACGGCTACCTGTTCGCGAGTGGCGGGGCCGCCGGTCAGATGTTCCCCCCCGATCCGCCTCAGGGGCTGTCCTACGTCGATTGCGACATCAGCGGCAGCCTCGGCATCGGGCTGTTGAGCAACGGCCAGGCCGTGACCTGGAACTGGTACTTCGACCCGACGACGTACCTACCGCCGGCACTACCGCCCGGAGTGACGTTCGTCGATGTCGCCGCTGGTTACACTCACCTCGTGTGCCTGCGGTCCGATGGCGAGATCGAGGTCTTCGGCAACTTCAACTTGGCAGCGAACCTCGCCAACGTCCCCCCTCTGCCCGCCGGCATGACCTACACCAAGGTGGAGTCCGGTACCGCACATGCTCTTGCGTTGCGGTCCGATGGTGCGTTGGTCGCGTGGGGTGACAATAGCAACGGCCAGTGCAATGTTCCGCAGTTGCCGCCCGGAGTCAGCTACGTCGCGGTGGATGCGTCCGGAGGCCACACGGTGGCGTTGCGTTCCGATGGTGAGATTGCGGCCTTCGGCTACAACATGGACGGCCAGTGCAACGTGCCACCGTTGCCGTTGGGCATGACGTACGTGGACGTGGCGGCCGGCGGACGGCACACCGTTGCGATACGTTCGGACGGGGCGATCCTCTGCTGGGGCTGGAACGCAAAAGGCCAGTGCAATTCGCCGCCGATCCCCGCCGGTTTGTCCGTGGTCTCTGTGTCCGCGGGCACCCAGCACAGCGTGGCCCTGCTGATCGAACGGCAAGGTCCTGGGCTGGGGCAGCAGGTCATACATGGAACACAGCCTGCCGGAACTGCCCGCCGGCGAGCGCTGGGTGAAGGTCAGCCAAGGGCTCCGCTTCGCCATCGGCCTGAGTTCGAGCGGCGAGATCCACATGTGGGGAGGGTGGGACCCGTCGGTGTTTCCGGTGCCGGCATTGCCGCCCGGCACCCGCTACACGGATCTCGCCGCCGGCTGGATCCACTGCGTTGCGCTGCGTTCCGATGGCCAGGCCATTGCCTGGGGCAATAACCTCTACGGCTGGCTGAACGTGCCGGCGCTGCCACCGGGTCTGACCTACACCGAGGTAGCGGTGTCGAGCACTCATACGGTGCTGCTGCGGTCGGATGGCGAGGCCATCGCGTTCGGGGACAACCCCGCGGGCCAATGCACGATTCCACCGCTGCCGAGCGGGATGCGCTACGTGGAGGTAGATGCCTGCTACCGCCGGACGATGCTGCGCCGATCCGATGGCCTCGTGCAGGTCATCGGCGATACCAGCTTCGGACGCGGCAATGTGCCGACCCTGCCATCAGGCATCGAGTACGTCGAGCTGGCCGTGGGGTTCGGTGACCAGCTCGCGCTGCGCTCGGATGGCATCATCGAGTTGTGGCCCATGAGCAGCAGCACCGTTCCGTTTCCGACCCTTCCTCGGGGCGTGGCCTACGTCGAGATCGACAACAGCAGTGACGAAGTCAGTTTGATCGCGCGCAGATCGGACGGTGAGATCGTGACGCGAACCGGGAATCGGTTCCACGAACCCAACCCTCTCGCTCCCGGCCTGAGCTACGTCGAGGTCTCGGCAAACGCGTCGTTCGTCGCCCGCGTCGGCCCGACCTCGACCTACGTCTCCTACGCCTGGGGCTGCGCCGGCAGTCTGCCGGCTGCGCGACTGGTGCCGCGCGACACACCGCGAATTGGCAAGGTGCACGAGGTGCGTGTCTTCGACCTGCCGCAGAACGTCGCCTTCATGGTGTTCGGTTGGGCGGCCACCAACCCGGTCTCGCTGCAGCCATACGGCATGCCAGGCTGTGCGCTGCACACGACGCTTGACGGCGCGTACTTCCTCTCCGGCCAGAACGGTGTCGCGCGCTACAGCCTAGGTATCCCGAACCACCCCGGCCTCGTCGGCTTGCACTTCTTCAACCAGGCCTTGGTCCTCGATCCGGCAGCCGGCAATCCGCTCGGGGCCGTGGTCTCCGATGCCGCCGAGGGAGTCATCGGTCACTGGTAGAGATGGTAGGCGCCACCGCGCGCCTTGACCGCAGCGGCGACCGGCGATCAGCGAACGCCGAGCTGGCGCGCGAAGCTTTTGGCGTAGCGGGCCTCGTCGCTGTCGGGGAACTCCGTCGCCAGTTGCTGCAGGGCTGCGATGGCCTGGGCGACGCCGTCGTCGCTCTTGCTCTGCAGCTGAGCCAGGGCGAGCGCGATCAGTCGTAGCGGGCCGCCTTCGGGGGCAGCCTGCTCGAGCAGGGTGACCGCGAGGTCGGGCTTGCCGGTGCGCAGGGCGACGAGTCCGCGCGCCAGGATGCCGGCCGGAGTCGCCAGCAGCTTCTTGCCGCAGCGGTTCAGACCTTCGAGGTCGCCGTCTTCGAGGGCGAACTCGGCGGCGGCGCGGATGCAGAAGGCGAGTTGTTGCTCGGGCGCCTCGGCATGGGCCAGGACCCGCCGCAGGTCCTGCACTCCCTCGCGCGAACGCCGCAGCATCGACAACAGGCGCGCACGCTCGCTCCACAAGGCGAGGGCGGTCGGCTGCTGCTGCAGCGTGGTCTCGAGCCATGCCAGCGCCGTGCCAGGGCCGTGGTCACTGATCACGCGATCGATCGTGGCACCGACGCGGTCGGCAACGTCGCGCCCGGAGCCGACCAGCATGAGGTGGCCGGCGAGGAGTCGATCGAGCTCTTGCCCCTTGGGCCGCAGGGCCGGGAAGGCATCGCCGTGGGCGAGGAGGTGGTGCAGGATGCTGCCGTGCGGACCTTCGCTCCGGGCCAGGGCCAGCACAGTCTTGTAGATCGCCAGCCGCTCGGCGGGTTCGAACGACTCCGCTTCATCGGCGATGGTGAGCATGCGGTCGATGCACTGCGAACGCTCCGCGCCGCGCAGCGTCGGCAGCAGCCTGGCCAGCACGAACCAGGCATCCAGCTTGCGCCCGGTGACGGCCAGCGAATCGATGTCCGAGAGCTTCGGGCGGCAGTTCGCGGGGAACGGGCGATCGGGGTCGAACTGCAGCCAGACCGAGGCCCGCAGCTGGGCGGCGACGACCGGCGCCTTTGCGCTCTGTTCGATCAGCTTCACCGTGCTCATGGTCGCGGCCGCGAACGCGTACGGTACCGACGTCAGCTGACCGGTGGCAGCGGCGGTGGCGAAGGCCTGATCGAGCGGGGATGGCGTGTCGTAGCCGGCGACCTCGACCGCCGCCGCGACCTCGCGCCAGAACGGTACGGTCGCGGTGCCGCGCTGCCACAGCAGGTAGTGGATCCTGGCGGCCTCGGCGCCCTTGCCCGCCTGGTAGAGGGCGCGCGCCAGCAGCATGTTGGCGCCGGCCACCGGCTTGCTGGCCGCATAGCGGGTCGCCATCGGCAGCGCCAGCTCGGCGAACTCCGGCGTGCGCAGGATGCTGGCCAGCTCGAGCAGGGTGTTGCGCTCGGCGTCGGACTCGGGCGCCAGTTCGGGCAGCAACGAAGGCAGTCCGGCGGCGGCGTTGGTCGCATGGGCCAGCAGGTCGCCGGGGTCCTTCAGCAGCGCGCGCTGGATCAGCTCGGCGGCGAGCGGCGCCCTGCCGCAGCGCAGGGCCAGGGCACCGTCACTCGGCGCGGCGGCCAGGCGATAGACCTGCAGGGCTCGCTCGGGCCGGTCGGTCGCGAGGCAGAGCCGAGCCAGCAACTCGACCGTCTCCCTGCCGTCGGCGAAGGCCAGGGCGGCGGTGGCGTGTTGCTCGGCGAGCGCGAACTGGTGGTGATGCGCGGCCAGCCGGGCGGCGAGGGCGAACGACGCTCCGGTGCGGTCTTCGGGTCTGGCGTTGGCCAGCGCGGTCGTGACCAGCAACCAGGCGGTCGCCGGGTGCGAGGCCTCGAGGTCGTGGGCGCATTGCAGCAATGCCGGTACGGCGGTGGCAGCCGCGAGGCCGAAGTCGGCGAAGAACTTCGTCGCCTGGCTCCGCAGCGTCGGGTCGTCGGTGCCGTCGGCCGCCCGATGTCGCAGCAGGCTGGCGACCGCGGCGGCGAGGGTGGGGCAGTGTCGCTCGGCGGTCAGCTCCTCGGGGGCGATCGCCAGCAGCGTCTTGGCGGCCTCCTTGCAGTGGCCGAGACGGGCCAGCGTGGCGGCAGCCAAGACCCGGGACGTCGTGGTCGCATCGGGGCGGTCGAGGGCGGCCTCGGCAAACGGCAGCGCGGTGGCGTTGGCGCTGCCATCGCAATGGCGAAGGATCTCGACGGCGAGATCCTGGCTCGGGTCCATCGTCCGCATCGCGTGCCAGAGCAGATCGGTGATCGGCAGGCCTTCGGCGTGCCGGGCTTCGATCGCCAGCCCGAGGGTCTCCGGATCGGGTGGCATCGTGTCGACGACGGCGCGCAACACCGCAGCAGCCTCGGCAGGGTGACCGGCGAGCAGCTCGGACCTGGCTTCGAGCAGACGGCCGGCGCGCGACCATTTCATCGAGTCGGTCGCGGCGCGGGCGCATGACAGCGCAATCGGTGCGATGCCGGCCTCGAGCGCCGTCTCGCCGCAGAGCAGGTAGCAGATCGGATGGGGGACGTCCGGCAACAGCGTCTCGCGCTGCCTGCACTGCGCGAGCAGGCCCGGTCCGTCCTGCGGCGAGCCGCGGTAGAGCTCGCGGGCGGCGCGCAGTCGCAGGGCCAGGATGCCCTCGTCGTCGGGCAGCAGCTCGCTGGCGGAATCGAGCGTCGCCATCGCCCCGGAGAACAGGTCCGACTCGAGCTGATAGGTGGCGAGTGCGAGCAGCGGCGCGGCCGCAGCGGGGCGCGCCGTCTTCCACTCCGTGCACAACGCGGTGATCTCAGCGGTCGTGCCGCCGTGCCGGCGCAGCCAGTCGATGCGGGCCGGCATCGTCACATCGAGCAGGTCCTGTTGGCCGTGCGGCGTGTTCTTGACCAGCCGGGTCGCGTACTCGAGCTGGTTCAGGCACTGCTCCCGCTCACGCAGGTAGTTGAAGAGCGCGGTTGCCAACGCCTGTGGCAGGCGGGCGTCGAAGTTCGATTGGGCGAGCGCCGGGCTCTCGGCCGCGGCGGCGTTGAGCGCTGCGGCATCGCGTTGAATACGTTGCAGGGCGGCCTGATCGCGTTGCTTCCAGGCGGCGTAGGTGCGGGCCAGCAGCAGGTCGCTCACGGCCGGCCCGATCTTGCCGGCGGCGATCAGTTCCTCGGGTCGGCCGGGGCCGTACCAACGCATGGTCGTCGCGGTCGCCGCATCCGTCAGGCCCTGGTCGATCAGCATCCAGGCGGCGATGGCGCCGGCCTCGCTGACGAAGGAGTGATCGAAGCGGCGACGGTAGGTCTCGCACAGGATCAGCAGGTCGTCGAAGCGACCGGACTGGTCGAGGGAAAGGGCGAGACCGCGGAAGGCCGCGATCGGCTCGCCTTCGCATTCGAGGCTCCGCTGGAAGAAGCCGAGCGCCTCCTGGATCCTGACCCGGAGGGCCTGCAGTCGCTGCAGCAGCGGCGGCCAGGCCGCGACGAGTCGGGTCTGACCGCTGAACATCGCCTGCAGCTGGTGGAGCGCCTGCTGCACCTGGTCGTCGGCTTCGGGCCGGTAGAGATAGGCGAGCAGCGCCGGGCGAGCCTCGTTGAGGGCCTTGGCCTTGCCGACCTCGAGTTCGATCGCGGCTCCGATGGCCTTGAGTTCGCTGCCGTAGATCCGCTGCAGCGCCTCGCCGGCGAGTTCGAGGGCCAGGCCATGATCGGGGTGGTCGGTCAGGAAAGCGCGCGCCTCCTGCAACGCCCGTTCACCCTGATCGGTGAGCGCCAGCAGGCGGATGTGGTCGAGCTGCAGCGTCTCCTCGGGGGCCTCGATTTCGGCCAACAGCTTGTCGAGGTCACGCAGCGCCGCGCTCTCGTTCTGCAACGCCAGGTGGGCCTGGTAGCGCAGTCGATAGAGCTGCTGTCGTTTCGAAGGGTCGCGCTGCAGCGACTCGCCGTGTTCGCACAGATCGAGGTCCGACACGACGCGGCGATACTCGCCACGCGCCAGGTTGGCCTTCGCGGTCTCGATCACGTCACCGGGACCGTGCAGCCGCAGCAGGGCGAATCCCAGCGTCAGCGCCAGGCTGACCAGGACTGAGGCTCCCAGGAGGTAGAGGCTGCGCCGGATCATCGCGGGAAGTCTTATAGCTGGCAGTGTTCGCAGTTCACGCCGGATCAGCGAATGCCGTACTTGCGCAGCTTCTGGAACAGCGTGCTGCGGTTGATCTCGAGCACCTTCGCGGTGCGTTCGCGGTTGCCGCCGCAATGGGCGAGGGCACGTTCGATCAGCTGCTTCTCGGGCGCCTCGAGCGCCTTCTTCAGCGGCAGGATCGGACCGTCGACCGGGAGCGGCGTGACCATCGGACCCGGGCGGGCATCCGCCACCTGCAGTTCGACCGGCAGGTCGCCGAAATCGATGCGCCGCCCCTGACTGAGGACGACGGCGCGTTCGATCGTGTTCTCGAGCTGACGGACGTTGCCGGGCCAATCGGCCATGAGCAGGGCCTGCATCGCCTTGTCGGTGAAGCCGGTGACGTTGCGGCCGTGCTCGTCGGCGAAGCGGCGCAGGAAGTGGTCGGCGAGTCCGACGACATCGCCCTTGCGCTCGCGCAACGGCGGCATCTCGACACTGACGACGTTGATGCGATAGTAGAGATCCTCGCGGAACTCGCCGGCGGCGACCGCCTTGGCCAGGTCCTTGTTGGTGGCGAGCACGACGCGGACGTCGACCGTGATCGTCTTGGTGTCGCCGACGCGCTCGATGATGCGGTCCTGCAGCACGCGCAGCAGCTTGATCTGGAACGCCGGCGAGCTGGTGCCGATCTCGTCGAGGAAGATGGTGCCGCCGGTCGCGGCCTCGAACTTGCCGATCTTGTCGCGAACGGCGCCGGTGAAGGCGCCCTTCTGATGGCCGAACAGCTCCGACTCGAGCAG
>JAGQRA010000453.1 GCA_020425885.1 Planctomycetota bacterium
AGCGTCGTGCGCCACGGTGACAACGGTCTCGTCCGCTCGCTGAACGTCGCCGACTCGTTGTTGACCTTCGACATCGCGATCGGTGGCGGCGGCAGCAAGACCCCATTCTACGTCGGTATCGAGCGCTGAGCACTCCAGCCATGATCATCAGTCCGAGTCGTTTCCTTCGTCGCATCGGTTGCGGAGCGCTGGCGTTTGCCGCGGCCTGTGCCGGTCCCAACATCTGTCGCGACAACCGCCTCGCCCTCGAGGCCGCCAACCAGCAGGTGATCGACGGCCAACTCGGCCCCGCCAAGGCGGCGCTGGAGGCGTTCCTGGTCAAGACCAACGGGATCGCCGACGAGTTCGTGCTGCAGCGCTACTTCGCCGCCTATCTGCTGTCGCGCGTCAGCCTCGAGTCCTCGCTGCGTGGCAACGAGTGGCTCGAGCCGCTCGTCGCCGCGAGCTACTACCTGAACTTCGCCGAACAATGGAGCAAGGCCGCCAAGGCGTCGGCGCCGACCGGCGAGGAAGGCGAGGCGATGTTGCCGGCGGACCTGGCCGCCTTCGGTGTCGATCGGGCCCAGACCTATCTCGACGTCGTCTGGGGCGTGCTGTGTTCACGCACGCTGTTCCAGGGTGAGGTCGACGCCGTCCTCGCCGGGCTGCCGGGTATGGCCAGGGTGAAGACGGCCGACGAACTGTGCCGCGAACTCGGCATGACCAACGCGATGCGGGTCTGGACGATGTTCTGCCTGTTCGAGTTCTACAAGGAGAAGGACGAGCCGCTGGCCTACACCTTCGGGGTCTTCGCGCGCGAGCTGGGGCGCGAGGTGCGCGATGCCTTCCCGGCAAGCTACGACGAGGCGATCGTCAACTGGATCCTCAACGAGTCCAAGTACGTCTACAAGTCGAGCAAGGGGATCGCCTTCAGCCCGGCGACCGATTCCTGTTCGGTGAGCGGTGATCGCAACATCGACTTCAAGGCGGAGCTGAAGAAGTAGGCAGAACGCGATCGGATCGCGGCATCCGACGCTGGCCGCCGGCGGCCTCTTGCCGAGCCGGGCTACCCGTCGCCGGTCTTCGGGTTCTGCTTCTGCTGGAGTCGACGTCGCAGCTCCTCGAGTCCAGCCGCCGCCTTCGCGGCGTCGATTCGCGGGCCCGGACCGGCCTCGTCGGCCTGCATCGGCGGAGGGGCCGCGGGAGTGTCGGTGTCGCTCTGGTTCTCGTCTTCGAGGTCGGCGAGCAGCGCATCGAGGTCTTCGTCTTCGGAGTCACCCGGCGCGCCATCCGCGGCCTGGTCGTCGACCGGCGCGGCTGCGGGCGCGTCGTCATCCTCGAGATCGGCGAGCAGCGCATCGAGAGCGTCGGTCGCGACTTCGCCCTTGGCCGCGTCGGCTTCATCGAGGTCGGCGAGGAGCGCGTCGAGGTCCTCGCCCGCGGCGGTGACCGTCGCGGCATCCGCGTCTTCGTCGTCGATCACCGCAGTGGTCGGCTCCTCGCGCGCCTCGTCGTCGCTCGCGAACTGTGGACCGGCGTCGTGGTCTGCGAATCCGAAGAAGGGGTCGGCGGTGTCGTCGCCGGCGTCCTCGGTGCCCGCGGCAGCGACTTCGAGGTCGGCGAGCACTGCGTCGAAGTCGTCGTCCTCGAGAGCGTCGTCCTCGAAGTCGTCTTCCACCGCATCGATTGCCGCGAGGGCGGGCTCCGGGCCGGCGCCATCGTCCTCGAGGTCCTCGGCAACGTCCGGTTCGGGGTCGATGTCGCCGAGTTCGGCAAACACGTCGTCGATGCCGTCGTCCTCGTCCGCGTCGGGGCTCTCGAGTTCGTCGAACAGCGCGCCGAAGTCCTCGCCGTCTTCGGCGTCCGCTTCGGCCTCGGCGGCGGCCTCGGCGATGATGGCTTGTTCTCCGGGACCGAAGTTCGTCAGGTCGGAGGCCGCGACGATGGCGGTGTCGTCGACCTGCAGTTCGTCCGGCGGATACTCCGGCTCCGGTTCGCCATAGCCGCCGGCGGTGTCCAACGGGTTCTTCGCCAAGGCGCGGGGTTGCTGGCTCGCCGGTGGCGGTTCGGGCGGGGGCGGCGGAGGTGGCGGGTCGAAGAACGGCAGCGGGGCCTTCTCCGGCACGACGGCCGGCCCCGACCCGGTCGTGGGGTCCACCTCCTCGGGCGGTAACGATCCGTACTCGCCGATCAGGAAGCTCTGCGGAGAATCCGGTCGCAGGTCGGGCGGCGGCTGCTCGATGGCAGTCGGTTCGATCGGCGCAGTCGGCGGGTCGAGCGGCACTGGCGTCGACGCGGCTGCTTCGGCGCTTTGGTCCTTCGCCACGGGTATCGAATAGCCGCGCGCGTCGCCGAGCGGCTGCAGTGGTTCGCTGTCGAAGGGGTGGCTCTGGTCGTATTCACTCGATCGCTTCGGGGGCGCCAGGCCCGACTGTCGCTTGCTGTCGTGGATGCCGCGGCGTTCCCAGGGTGCCGGCGTATCAAGCAGCCCCTTCGTGGTTCGCCCCATGAGGGTGTCGGCATCGCTGTCGGCAGGCGGTGCCGCGGCCGGCGGTGGCGGCGTGTTGCGCGTCGGTGCCGCCGACGGGACCGGTGGGGGAGTGATCGCCGATGGCGCCTCGTCGTCACTGTCGTCGACGTCCGCGAGCAGGCTGTCGAGGTCGAAGTCGTCGTCCGGATCGTCGTCAGCGACTGCCGAACCCGTGCCATCCGGTTCGTCATCGAGGTCGGCGAGAAGGTCGTCGAGGCTCATGTCGTCCTCGTCCTCATCGGCGGCCGTCGACTCCTCTTCGTCGAGCAGAGAATCGAGGTCGAGCCCGTCGTCGGCCTCGTCGTTCGCGTCCTCGTCGAGCAGGTCGTCGTCGTCATCGGTCGGCTCGTCGGCCGTATCGGCATCATCCGCCGACCCTGATGTCGTCCCTTCCTCGCCTTCGCCCTGGCTGGCAGGCTCGGTCTTGCTGCGAAACATGCCCTTGAGCTTGCCCAGCGCTTTGCTGCGCAGCTTGGTGAGTTCGGATTCTGGGTCGAACCTGGGCATCGTCGACGCGACATCCTAACCGGAGCCTGTGCGGTGTGACAGCCGGGCCTGTCACGGGGACGCGGGAGCCTTCGGGGTGTCGTCCGAGGAATCGTCAGCATCGGCGCGGCCGAGCCACTAGGATTCGCTCACGTTCCAAGGCGGCCGTCGCCGCATCCCGTCCCGGCGATCGATTCACGGAGAACCTGTTCGTTGTACCTTCTACTCGAGAAACCGGGCGTGCCGCCGCAGCGGATCAAGCTGGATGGCGAGGTCGTCGTCGTCGGTCGAGCCCCCAGCTGCGATGTCGTCATCGACGAGGAGTTCGTCAGCAAGCAGCACCTGCGCATTCTCCGCGGCCTCGTCGCCGTCGATACGTCGAGCAACGGCACCTTCGTCGATGGCCAGCGCATCACCGGTGGCTTCCTGGTCGGCTCCCAACCGATGACCATCGGGCGCAGCGAGATCACCATCACCGTCGAGGACGATGCCCCGATCGGCGCGGCACCCGCAGCCGGCTCGGTCATTCCGGTACCGTTATCCGCGCCCTCGCCCGCTGCTATCCCTGCTCCGGCACCCGCCCCGGCGGCGAACGAGGATTCTCGTGGGACGGCCCTGTTGCGGCGCGAACTCAAGATCCTGTCCGACCAGCTGCAGGCGAGCAAGCAGGCCCGCAGTGAGCTCGAGGCCCAGGCCAAGCAGGTGCGCGCCGAGAACGAGGGGCTGCGCGCCGACAACGCCGCGCTCAACACCCGGGTCGCCGAGCTCGGGCAGGCGGCGGTCGAGGCGCCCCCGGCAGCGCCGGCGGACAGCTCGGCCGCGAGCCTGTTGCTGTTCAAGCTCCAACGCGAGAACGCCCAGCTCAAGCGGGCACTGGCCGAGAAGCAGTCGGCACCCGTCGCGGCGCGACCGACTCCGCCGGCACAACCCGCACCTGCCGCCCCCCTCGCGAAGCCTGCCCCGACACCCGCACCGACACCCGCTCCGACACCGGCCACGACGTCTGACTCGCCATCGACCGCGCCCTGGATACGACAGCCCCAGCAGAAGGCCGCGTCACCGGCGCCGGTCGCAGCTGGCCAACCCGCCGACGGCGGCGGTGCCGGTCTGGTCCTGTCCCGCCTGTCGGAGTTCGTGCGCCAGGACGCGGAGGGCATGCAGGTCAGGTCCGAGGATCCCCTCGATGCGTATCTGGCGGTGGAGGGGTTCCGCTTCCTGCGCCGCCTCGAGCGCGTCATCACCCGCATGGCGGGTGGCCTGATCCAGCTCTACGAGCTGCACACGATGGTCCCCGGGATCGAAGGCAACCTGCGCGAGCTGCTCGGCGCGGTCCTCGCGGATCCACGCCTGCCTGCGGCGCGGCAGGAGCTGCTCGACTACCTGAAGGAGCTCGGCCGCTGGGCCGTGGTCGCGCTCAGCGCGTATCGCAAGGCTGCCGAGGAGTTCGTGCAGCAGCTCAGGTCCGACCTGTCGGCCGAATCCCTGACCGCCGCGGAACCGATTCCGGTGATGCGTCGGATGTCCGGCAAGGTCGATGCGGAGCTGTGGCGCCGGGTCACGGTCTACCTGCGTGACCTGAGTCCGGATCGGATCAGCGAACGCATCGAGAAGCTGGCCCGCGACGTCGCCAACAAGCTGGCGGATGGCGACGGCGCCGAGGCCATGGGCTAGCGCGGCTTTGGGCGGCGGAGCATCGCTGGGGGCAGTGGCGCCGACCGCTTTTGCGGGCGTCGCACGAATGCCGCCGCCCGGGCGTGTGAATTGGCCTTTGCCCTGACCTCTTGCTATCGTGCGGGGCCCTCACCCCCCTCGACATGAGAGGTTCGATGTTCGGAACCGGACCACGTTCCTGGCTGCTCCCACTGTTGGCGTCGGCACTGTTGTCCGGCTGCGCTTCGTACTATCGCCTCGATGTCGGCGGCGATCGTGCAGCCGATCTCTATACGTTGTACGTGCTGGTGGCGGAGGAGAACCCGCTGAAGGCCAATCCGGCTGCGGCCAGCCTGGTCGGCCCTGACAAGATCGGCTCCTATCTGCTGTTCGCGCAATTCGACCCCGAGGACGGCGAACCGTTGCGCTGGCAGGAGGTGACCGCCAACAAGCTGACGGATCTGGTCCTCGTGTCGCGCAGCCAGGACCGCAAGGTGCTGACGCTGCTCGTCGACAAGACCCTGCTCGAGTCCTACAAGGGACTCACGGTCGTGGCCGTCGGACACGGCAAGGACGGCTGGTACGCCGAGCCGGTCGAGGCCAACCTGATCCGGCTCAACCCCGGCGAGCGGTTCGATGTCAGCAGGTCCAAGATCGTGCGCAGGCCGCTGAAATGACCGCCAGGCGATCGGCGAGCGTGCTGTGGCGCGAGGGGATGTTCCTCTGCCCGCAGCACATGCAGGCGTTCACGCGCGAGGTGCAGTCCCGGATCGCGGTCGGCGATGCGATCGGCCAACCCGGCGATTTCGGCGTGCTGTCGCTGGCGATCGATACCGACTCGCTGGTGCGGGACGTGTTCCGCATCGACGAGCTTCTGCTGGTGCTGCGCGATGGCACGTTGCTCTCGGTCCCGCACAACGGCAAGGTGCCACAGCGTGAGTTCGCCGAGTTCTTCACCGGCGCCGAGCTGACGGTCTACCTCGGTGTCCCGGCCGCCGAGGAGAACGTGCCGCAGCTCGGCGATGATCCCGGTCGCATCTTCCGTCATTCCGCGCGACTCGTGGAGGTGTTCGACGAGAACGTGCGCGATGCGAAACGCGAGCTCGAGTTCCGCCAGCTCAACGGGCACCTGTTCTTCGGCGACGAGGATCGCTCCGGCTACGACTGCCTGCCGATCGCGCGCCTGATCCGCACCGGCAAGCCCGAGGCCCAAAGCAAGCTGAGTCCCGACTGGATCGCGCCGGTACTGCGCTGCGGCGCCGTGCCGGCGATGGTGCGTGGCCTCCAGGACATCGCCGAGCGCGCCCGCGCCCAGGCCAGGGATCTGGCCGCCACGCTGCCGGACTTCACCCGGCTGTCGAGCGTGGATTCGGCGTCGGACCTGACCGGGATCATGAAGCTGCAGGCCGTCAACCGCAGCCTCGCGGTGCTCGAACAGCTGAGCCGCACCGCCGACATCCACCCCTTCTTCGCCTATGTCGAGCTGGCGCGGGTCGTGGGCGAGCTGGCGATCTTCAGCGCCGATCGGGTCATGCCCGAGTTGCCGGCCTACCGCCATGCCGAGCTGGACGAGTGTTTCCGCAAGGTGCTGGAAGAGATCCGTGCCCTGCTCGGCGCCCAGGTGGCGGTGCCGTACGACGTCGTCCAGTTCGAGGCCGACGCCGATCAGGACGGGATCTTCTACGCGCCGTTGCCGGAGGACTGGCTGAGCCGGAATCCGCTGTTCTATCTGGGGGTCGTGATGGACCAGACGCAGGACAAGGCGGCCGAGCTGGTATTGGCGGGGGTCAAGCTGCTGGCGCCCGACGACCTCGATCGGGTGCTCCAGGGCGTGCTCCCCGGGGTCGGTCTCGAGCCGCTGCGGCTGGCGCCGACCTCGTTCCCCAAGCGCCCAAACCTCCACTTCTTCCGGATCTCGACCGAGGGTGAATCCCGGGACTACTGGCTCAACGTCGTCCGTGCGCGCAAGGCGATGGTGCTCAGCGCGCTCGGCGAACTCGGCAAGATCTCGTATGGCATCTACGTCGAGCTCCGAAGTTGATGATCGCCCGCTGATTCGCCCCTGACCGGTCGCCACCGGCCATCGCAGCCGCAACCGCCCCAACCATGTCCACTCCATCCCAGCGTCTGCAGGATGCCTGCGCATCGGTCTTCCTTTTCCTGGCCACGTTCCGGCGCAATGCCAAGACCTCGCAGAAGGAGGTCGGCGCGCTGCGCAGTGGTCTCGAGCGCGAGCTGGCCAAGGTCCAGGAAGCCTGCGCCAACGACCACGATCTGGCGCCGGTGTGGGAACGGGTGCGCTACGCGCTGGTGACGACCGCCGATCAGGTGATCCTGTCGTCGCCCTGGCCCAACCGCGCCGCCTGGTCGATGCAGCTGCAGGAGGCCGAGGTCTACGGCACCCGCGAGGGCGGCAAGCGTTTCTTCCAGCTGGTCTCCCAGACCCTGGCCGATGCCTCGTCCGAAGGCCCGCTGC
>JAGQRA010000454.1 GCA_020425885.1 Planctomycetota bacterium
AACGAGTCCGGCCTCGCCGCGCCCGTCTGAAGTCAGATGCGCAGTGCCGTGTGGGAAGAAAGGGGCGTCCCTTCGCTTCCCCTCCTCTCCCGCCGAGGCCTTCGTCTGGTACCATTCCTGGCTTCCCGGTCTGTCGATCCACCACGGCGACCGCTCCCGTTCTCTCCTTTGGAGACCTCCATGCAACGTACTCTGCTCCTCTCGGCCGTCGCGCTCGGCCTCGCCTCGGCCTCGATCGCTCAGTCGACCGTCGTCATTCCCAACGGCATGGCCAATGCGGCCGGCAGCACCGCCAACACATTCCCTTGGTACCGCACCACGTCGTGGCCGGGCCTGCGCATCCTCGCCTGCTACGACAGCAGCCACTTCACCGCCCAGACGATCAACTACCCGATCCTCATCACGGGCGTCAAATGGCGCGCCAACGACTCGACGGCGTCGTGGACCGGCGGCACCCACAGCCAGGCCACGGTGGCGATGTCGACCGCAGCGGTCGACTACCTCGCGCTGACGACGAACTGGGCCGCCAACCATGGCCCCGACTACACCGTCATGCACTCCGGCCCGGTGACGATGACCGCCGGCACCGGCAACGGCACCGGTGTTCCCGGCCCCTGGTTCGTCGACGTCCCGTTCGCGACGCCGTTCCTCTATGACCCGTCGTCGGGCAACGACCTGATCATCGACACCGACAACGACTTCCTCAACACGACCTGGAGCGGCGGCACGACGACGTCGCACGACATCGACGGCAGCGCCACGGCGATGTCGAGCCGCGTCTACGGCAGCTCGCTCTACCCGGCCGCCAACGGCACCACCCTCGGCAACCACGGCATCATCATCGAGGTGAGCTACACCCCGGCCGCCGGCCTCTACGCCGGCTTCAGCGCCGACGTCACGACCGGCCCGTCGCCGCTGACGGTCAACTTCACCGACCGCACCTTCAGCAGCGATCCGGGCGGAGTGCAGAGCTGGGCTTGGGACTTCGAGAACGACGGCACCGTCGACTCGACCGCCCAGAACCCGACCCACACCTACACGGCGTGCGGCACCTACGACGTCAAGCTCGAGGTCACCGACCTCTCGCACCCGAACAGCGTGCTCGTCCGCACCGGCCTCATCAGCACCGACGAGACCCAGGCCGACTTCACCGATGGCCTGATCGCCCCGCTCGTGGTCCAGTTCACCGACACCTCGACGGGCAACCCGACGAGCTGGTCGTGGGACCTCGACGGTGACGGCACCGCCGATTCGACCGCGCAGAACCCGGCCTGGGTCTATGCCACTGGCAGCCCCGTCACCGTCTCGCTGACGGTCTCGCGCCTGTGTGGCCCGAGCGACACCATCACCCGGACGATCGTGCCGCTGCAGCAGATCTCGACCGGTCTGGTCCGCAACAACGGCAACGGCAACTACGGCAGCATCCTGTTCAACCTCGACGTGCTCAACGCGGGGGGCGTCACCATCGACTCGCTCGACATCTACGCCAGCACGGTGGTCCAGACCTGCAACCTCGACATGTACGTCCGTCAGGGCGACTACACCGGCCACTACCTCGACCGCGAAGAGTGGGTCCTCGTCGGCACCGCGACCGGAACTTCGTCCGGCGTGACCACCACGCCGTTCAACGTCGTCTTCAACTCGCCGGTCTACCTGCCGCCGGGTGTCAGCGGCGTGAAGCTCCACTATCGTGACTTCTACTGCAGCTACACCACCGGCACGGCGGTGCAGGCGTTCGGCAACAGCGACGTCCAGATGATCGCCGGCACGTCGCAGTACACGACGGCGACGGACGCCTTCGTGGGCACCACGCTCACGCCGCGCTGGTTCGCCGGCACGATCTACTACAGCACCCACAACTTCACCGGCAACGCCGGCTACGGCGCCTACGGTGCCGGTTGCGCGGGAACCATGGGCGTCTCGAACCTGACCCCGAGCGGCAACCCCGTGCTCGGCACGACGTTGACCGTCACGGTCGACAACATGCCGGTCAGCGCCGGCATCATGGTGACCGGCTTCAGCAACTCGGCCTGGGCCCTCGGCGCCCTGCCGTACGACCTGTCGGGCTTCGGCGCCACCGGCTGCTTCCTGCGCGTCAGCACCGACTCCAACCTGTTCATCGCCGGTGCCAGCAACTCCGCGACCTGGTCGCTGGTGATCCCGAACGCCGCCGCCCTGTCCGGCACGCTGATGTATCAGCAGGCGATCGTGCTCGACCCGACGGCCAACGGTGCCGGGGCGGTCGGCTCGAACGCCAGCGCCTTGCTGTTCGGCAACTGATCGAACGGTGAGCTGGGCGCCGGCCTGTCCGGCGCCGGGTGAGGCGGCCAGCGATGGCCGCCTCGCTGCATGTACCGATGGGCTAATCAGGTGGATTCCGATGCCATGGACGCAGCGGTCCCCGCCTTCGTCGTCGACATCAAAGCCACCGCCGTCGACCGCTACTTCGGGTGCCGGGTCCTGCCTCCGAGCCGATCGCGCCATCGTCGTCGGGCGCCGTCCAGCTGCCGATCAGGAACGCGACCGGGAGCAACGACGACGACGGCAGTCTGGTCATGGCAGGCTCTCGGGTGGCGGCACCATCAGCCGCGCAACAAGGTCCACAGGCCGATGGCGATGAAGCCGCAGCCGGCGACCCAGCGCAGGGTCTGTTCGCCGATGGCCGCCGTGATCGCCTTGCCCGCGAGCACGGCCATGGCCGTCGACACCACGAGCGCCGCGGCCGCGGCGGCGAACACCGCCCACCGCGAGGTGTCGCCGCGCGACGCGAACAGCATCGTCGCCAGCTGCGTCTTGTCACCGAGTTCGGCCACGAACACGCTGCCGAAGACGGCGGCGAAGGTCTGCCAGTTCATGCGACCAGTTCTACGGGCCGGCGCCGCCCGGCGCGAGCCATCGCTCGAGCCCGCCGCTCCGGTCTGCACCGAGCATCGTCAGTGCCTATGTCCCCGCATCACGCAACCGGCGCAGTTCGGCGAGGACGGCCTCGACGCGCTGCAGCGTCGTCACCGCGAGATCCAGCGGCCCGTCGTAGACGGTCGCCGGGCCCGAGCCGCCGTCGGCGCGAGCGCGCGGGGTCTGCGCGCGCGCCATGCGTGAGACCGGCCGCGCCAAGAGCGGCACACCGTGCTCGCGCAGGGCATCGACCGCGGCATCGAGCACGGTCAGATCGACCTGCACGATCCGGGTCAGCTCCATGACCTGGCGCCGCTGGCTGCTGCGCGAGAACATACGGAAGAAGGCGAGCAGCCAGAACATCCCGGTCTGCTCACGCTCCTGCGCATCGGACAGGAGGCTCTTCAGGCGCTGCAGGCCGCCGCTCGCCTGGCGGCCGGCGGCGAGGGCCACGTCGATCGCGGCCGACAGTCGAGCGCGTTCCGCGGCGTCGGTCATGCGACGTCAGCCATCAGCCGTTGGCGCGTGCCCGCCGCGGACTCGACGCGGGGGGCGTGATGAGCGTGCCCGGGTCAACGGCAGCGGAATCGCGGGGCGTCAGCAGCCGCTTGCCGAGCCGCATGCCCGGTAGCTCGATGAAGCGGAACGACAATTCGCTGAGCGGAACCAGGATCGCCATCGTCATCGCGAGACAAGCGCAGAAGCCGAGCAGCTTCGACTCACCACAGGCCTCCTGGCACCAGCCGTAGACCGGCTCCAGGCGGGAGACGAGGTACGGGTGCAGCAGGTAGAGGCTGTAGCTCACCTTGCCGAGAAACACGGTCGCCGGATTGGTCAGCACGCGGGTGGTGGTGTGGATGTTGGTCGCCGCGACGACGGCGAAAGCCAGGCTCCACATCGCGAAGTAGTACGGTGTCGTGACGCCCGCCAGCAGCGGGCCGATCAGGTAGAGCCCCGGAACGCAGAGCACCCCGGCCCACGCCAGCAGGACGCCGCGACGCGCCGGCCACGGTGGCAGGCGCCGCGCGACCCGATAGGCGACGACTCCCATCGCGAACGCCGGCAGATGCGTCAGCACGCTGTGCATCGAGTAGCTCGCCGACAACCCCTCGACCCGCGATATCGACGTGAAGCCCGCGTCCGCGACCACCAGGCTGACCACCAGCGCGATCACGGCGGCCCATAGGGAGCGGATGACCAGCAGGGCGACGAGGATCACGCCGTACACGATCATCTCGATGCCGAGTGTCCAGCCCGCTGCGACCAGGCTGTCCTCCGATCCGGGCACGATGTTGAAGGTGAAGGTCGCGTTCAGCAGGATCTCGCGCACCGGTGTCGGCACGCCGAACTGGAACCACCGGACGGCGACCCAGAACGCGAGCATCGCATAGAACAACGGGCAGATCCGGGCGATCCGGCGGACCAGGTAGTCGCGGGCGAAGCCCGGCGTCCCGACGCGGCCATCGTTGGTCCAGAACAGCGAGAACGCACTCAGGACGAAGAAGGCGGTGACCCCGAGGCCGAAGTGCGTGCCGACGAACGCGAAGGCGTCGGGCTTGTCGACATGGCCGAGATGGACCATGTGGAAGGCGACGACCGCCGTGGCGGCGAGTCCGCGGATCGCATCGAGGGACTCGACGCGGCGCGTCGAGTCGGATGGGATGATGGTCACCATCGCCGATCATGGTTGCGCCTCCCGGGCCGCCGTTCAAGCGACAAGGCCAGGCGCGGGCGCGATTGCCGCGACGCTTCGAGAACGCCGGTGCCGCGACGTGAGGCGCCCACCGATCGCGACGGACCGTGCGTTTTCCTCAGACCCGCAGCCAGGATCTGACTGCGGTACCGAACGGCGGTCCATTGCCGCATGGCGGTGCCGCCTTGGTACCCCGTGAGCATGCCGGCTGGGATGTTCTTGAGCCGATGCCGCCGGGAAGTCGGGGCTGAGCAACCGGCGGTCTGCCATGGAATCCGGCGGGAATGTGGCGGTCGGCCCGGCCCCTTTGCGCCGCGGGCAGAGTCCAGCCATGACCTCCCCTCACACATCCGTCATCTCCCGCAGCCTCATCGTCCTCGGCTGTTCCCTGCTGTCGACCCAACTGGCCACCGCCCAGGTCACCAACCTGTCCGGCAATGTGTCGGGCACGTTGACCGGCGGCGTCTATCACGCGGTGTCGTCGCTGACGATTCCCGCCGGTCAGACGCTGACCCTGCAGCCGGGCGTCATCATCAAGTTCGTCGGCACCCAGCAGTTCGTCGTCCACGGCACCCTGCTCAGCAACGGCACCGCCGCCAACCCGGTCATCTTCACCGACGATGCCGACGACAGTGCCGGCGGCGACACCAACAACAACGGCCCGAGCAGCGGCTCGCCGGGCGCCTGGTACAACATGACATTCCAGGGCAGCACCAGCAGCCGCGTCCTGACCCACACCGAGATCCGCTACGCCGGCTACGCCGGCTACATCGCCGTCGACCTCAACCAGGCCGACATCACGCTCGACGCGTGCACGGTGCGCGACACCAACACCGGCGCCATCAACCT
>JAGQRA010000455.1 GCA_020425885.1 Planctomycetota bacterium
ACATCGATCGCGGCCCCGGGCGGGGTGCTCGTCTTGTAGCGACAGCGGGCGTCGAGCGGGAACAGGAGGTGTCGGATCGGACGAGCCGGCCACCATTTCGTTCGCGCGACGCGTGACAACCGCCCACTCCCCCTGCTGCTGACCGCGGAGTCGAGTTCGAGGCGCACGCTCGACTTCGCATCTTCACGGTGCGCCACCTTCAGGAACCGAAGCATGAGAGAACTCAGATGAAAGCCTCTTCGATCACCGTGGCCCTCGCGGCCGTCACCCTCCACCTTCCTGCTCTCGCCCAGACCAGCTCGGTCATGCTGCGCGCCAAGGCCGCCCCGGGCGAGCAGGTCATGTTCGTCCTCTCGCTCGGACGCGGGCCGGCCGTGCGGATTCCGGGTGTCGAGGGCGTGATCCGACTCGACACGAGCTTCACGGTCGTCGTGCCCGGCGGGCCGCTCGACGCTCATGGTGTCAGCGAGGCCCAGTTCCAGGTGCCGCAGCAGCTGCCCGAACAGGCCTTGCATTGTCAGGCCGTGCGGCTGTCGTCGCAGGGGATCACGATCGGTCGTCGCAGCCAGCCCCTCGTCGATCGACGCGAGGCGTTGATCGAGCGCACCTTGCCGCTGGGCAACAACCTCGGCGGTCAGTTCCTGTTCGACCTCGATCGGCAGGACATCGTCGCGGTGGTGCGCCACTACTTCGGCGCCGCGGCGGATCCGGCGCCTGTGCTGGCCCAGATGCGTCGGCCGCTGCATCGCGTCATGGACGGCGACGAGGCCGGCGAGGTCGGCATGGAAGGCGCCTGCCGCCTGCTGCACGAGACCTGGCGACTGGCCCTTGCCCAGACTCCGCTGCCTGCCATCGACCAGGCTGTCGACCAGATGAGCGAGACGCTGGGCGACGCGCTCTTCCAGAGCCGTTTCCCGAACGGTGTGAACCCCAACGACGAGTACTGGGACGGCGTCAGTCTCGACACCTGGACCGAGAGTTCTGCCAGCGCGCTGACCTCGTACGACTACGGCATCTCCGTCACGGCGAGCATCAGCCACACCAGCCTCGGCTGGTCGGTCAAGGGCAAGGGGACCACCAAGGCCTATTCGCGGGTGACGGGCACCACCAGCTGGACCAAGTGCGACGTCTACAAGGTCAAGATCGAAGGCGACTTCATGAAGGACGGCAGCGCTGCCACCATGAAGTCCCTCTACGACTACGACTACTACGATTGGAGTGTGAGCGACTCGGCGAGCTTCTCCGACTCGCCCTTTGCGAGTCACTACTACGAGCTCGACGTCACGGGCACGATCCAGGTCACCAGCACGAGCAGTCCCTACTCGCTCGCGAAGCACCAGGAAGGCAGCTACTGATGGGATGAGACGAGGATGCGGCTACGGCCGCCTTTGCAGGAGCTGACGTGCCGAGAGGCGCGCAGCTCAGCGGCGACTGACTGGGTCGAGATCCTGGTTCATGCCATCGGTGTCGCTTGACGCATGGCCCGTGTGCAGCTCGGCCTGCGATTGAGCGGTTTCGCAGAAACCAGGCGGTCGGCGATCGAGGTTCCCGCCCTGAGTCGTGAAGCCCGCGCCGCGGGCCCACCTAACAACAACGACTCGAACGAACACGACCATGAAGCCCACCGCCATCCTCTTCACCCTCGCCGCCATTACCGCCACCGCTTCGCTGCCCGCACAGCGCAAGGCCGAGACCCGCCTCGTCAACGGCACCATCGAGGCGCGCATCACCGAACCCAACGGTGTCGACGTCTACACCGTGTTCCAGGGATCGGGCATCGGCGGCAATGTCGAGATCCCGGCGACGCTCGGCAACTGCGTCTCGCCGCTGTTCATCACCATCGGTCCGCAGGCGCAACACAACCACGTGCACACGGTCGATTGGGTCGACTGCACCAACGTACGTCGCCGGTGGGAGGTGGCGGTCCCGGTCAGCAACGGGTGGCTGGCCGGCTCGCCGCTGGCGGTCGGCTCGGCCTACGGTTTCGGCTGCGGCCAGGTGAACCCCGTCGACCTGGCGATCGACGCCGAGCCAGCGCTCGGCACGACGCGCACCTTCACGGTGTCGCAGCTGCCGACGTCGACCACGATCGCCGCCACGTTCGTCGCCCTCGATCGCGTGCCGGGCTGGGGCTACTCGCTGAGCAACCTCGGCATCAATGCACCGGAGTGCTACGTGTTCATCGACCTCGTATCGTCGATCGGCATCGGCGCGCAGGCGCCGTCCGCCGGCGCGGCGGCGTTCTCGCTGGCGCTGCCGTCGTCGCCGGCGTTGACCGGCACCACGATCTACGCCCAAGCCGTGGCGCTGAGTCCCGGCGAGAACCCGGCCGGCATCGTCACTTCGAACGGCTTTGCCATGGACCTCGCGCAGTGAAATGCAGCCCGTCGGCGCCTTCGATGCGCGCGAACAGCCCGAAGCCGCCGAAGTAGTCCTCGACCTTGACGAGCAGCCGGTTCGTGCCCTGCCACAGTCGGATCTCGATCCGGTCCTGATCGCGGGCGGCGCCGCGCAGGCCGCGGTGTTCGTGGATGCGTTCGCCGTTCAGGAACACTTGCACCGCGTCATCGCTGCCGAGCCAGAGCACGCCGGTCTGTTCGCGTGGCGAGTGCACTTCGGTCGCGGCGTAGGCGACGACCTCGTCGTTCGGCGCGAACAGCGGGTTGAGGTCGACGTATCCGACCGGCCATGGCCGCGATGGCAGGTCGCGCCAGCCGTGCGGGCCGTCGCCGACGATGTCGTCGTACTGCTGCTCGGGATCGGCGTCGCGCTCGGGGCCGAAGACGCGGTCGATGCCGCGGCGATTGCCGCCGGGGAACGGTCCGGCGATGCGCCAGGCGCGGATCGCCGGCAGGATCGGCTCGATGCGCACGGCGTCGACCTCGAGTGCTGCCGGCAGCTCCAACACCGCGGCGTCATCGGTGAGCCACATCGGTCCGTGAACCGTTCGGCCGCGGCTGAACAACGTCACCACCGACTGTCGCGGCATCGGGTAGCTGCCCGATGGCAGCACGGTGCGCAGCGGCAGGTCGAGGTCGGCCTGCGCGGCGGTGTGCTCGGGCCAGAGATCCGCCGCGTGCCGCAGTTCGATCGTGCGCGAAGGCCGCGGCGGTTCGTCGTCGAACGCGGCCGGCTGACCGGCAGGCGAGTCCGAGTACCAGAAGGCGAGCGTGCGGTAATCCGAGCCCGGTGCATCGTTGGTGCCGCCGTGCTCGAGGTCGAAGCGGAGCGCGCGGGTGAAAGGGATCGGGTCGGCGACGAAGAAGCGCGAGGTGACGACGCGTTGCCGTTCGCCGTCAAGCTCGCTGAGGGCGTGGAACGGCGCCTTGAAGGCGCCGCCGCGGAAGTACCAGGCGCCCGAGAACAGGTCCTCGGTCCCGGTGCCGCGAAAGGCGACTGCGCCATCGACGGTGACGAGTTCGTCGCCT
>JAGQRA010000456.1 GCA_020425885.1 Planctomycetota bacterium
TCCAGAAGGCTCCCCACATGCACCGCGCGCCTCGTCAAGGCAACCAGCCTTCACTTCGCCACGCGGCACATGTGGAAAACCTTCTGAACGCCATGACGACTTTGCTACTTGATCAGACCCTCCCTAGACGAATTCTGATCCGGCGCGGCGTGTTGGCCGGGTCATTCGTGCCGCAGTGCCTCGATCGGGTCCAGACGCGCAGCTCGTCGCGCCGGGAAATAGCCGAAGATCACCCCGATCGCCGCCGAGAACACGAAGGCAAGTACGTTGATCGGCGGATTGAACAGGAAAGGCACCTGCATGGCATGTGCGCCGGCGGCCGTGCCCGCTGCCGCGAGGGCGATGCCGACCAGGCCGCCAAGCGAGGACAGGACGACCGCTTCGATCAGGAACTGGGTCAGCACTTCGCGCTCGAGCGCGCCGATGGCGAGGCGGATGCCGATTTCGCGTGTGCGCTCGGTAACCGACACCAGCATGATGTTCATGATGCCGATGCCACCGACGAGCAGACTGACCGCCGCCACGGCGCCGAGCAGGTAGGTCATCACCCGGGTCGTGCTCGACAGTGTTTCGGCGATCTGGCGCGTATCGAGGACGTTGAAGTCGTCGTCTTCGCTCGCCGCGATGTGGCGCCGTTCCCGCATGAGGTCTTCGATCTGGGATTTCGCCCGCTCGACCGATGCGGAGCTCGCCACCGAAACGACGATCGCAGTGACATCCTGGCTGCCGACGAGCCGGCGCTGCACGGTACGCAAGGGCATCACGACCAGATCGTCCTGGTCCATGCCCATCGCGGCCTGTCCCTTCGGGGCGAGCAGGCCGATGACCTCGCACGAGAACTGCCTGACGCGGATGCTGCCTCCGATCGGGTTCTCGTTGCCGAACAGTTCGCGCCGTACCGTCTCGCCGATCACGCAGACGGCCTTGCCGGCGCGTTCCTCGGTTTCGGTGAACAGGCGACCGCTGACCGGTTGCCAGCTGCGTGCTGCGAGATAGGCGTTGCTCGTTCCTGCAACCACGGTCGACCAGTTGTTCGAGAGATGAACGACGGTGACGTTGGCCGAGACCGTCGGGGCGACGGCTTCGAGCCCACCGACCTGCTCGCGGATCGCCTGCGCATCGGCCGCCCGGAACGGTGGGGATCCGGCGGCATCGCGACCGCCCATCAGGCGCTGGCCTGGACGCACGATCAGCATGTTGCTGCCGAGGCTGGCGATCTGATCCGACACGGCCTGGGGTGCGCCGTTTCCGAGCGTCACCATCGTGATCACCGCGCCGACCCCGATGACGATGCCGAGAACGGTGAGGAACGAGCGCAGCAGGTTCCTGCGGATCTCCTTCAGCGAAAGCAGCAGGGCGTTCCAACCCATCATTGGCGCGCCCCATCCTGTCGGGTATCGCTCTCGATCCGACCGTCGACGAAACGGATCACGCGCCGCGCGTAGGCGGCCATGTCCGGTTCGTGCGTAACCATCAATACGGTGATGCCGCGCTCGCGATTCAAGGCGGCAATGACGTCCATGATCTCGCGGCTTCTTTGCGTGTCGAGGTTTCCGGTCGGCTCGTCGGCTAGCATCATCGTGGGATGGGTCACGATCGCCCTCGCTATCGCCGCCCGTTGCTGCTGTCCGCCGGATAGCTGCGACGGCGTATGCGAGGCGCGGTCGGCGATGCCGACCGCGTCGAGTGCGGCCAGTGCCGCCGCACGTCGCATACTCGCCTGTTCACCTCGATACAGCAACGGCAACTCGACGTTCTCGAGAGCCGACGTTCTCGCCAGCAGGTTGTAGCCCTGGAAGACGAAGCCGAGATAGTGGCGGCGCAGCAGCGCACGCTGGTTACGCGAAAGGCGCTCGACCGGAATGCCGAGAAACGAGTACGAGCCGCCCGTTGCGACATCGAGGCAACCGATGATGTTCATCGCGGTCGACTTGCCCGATCCGCTGGGACCCATGATCGCGACGAACTCGCCGCTTTCCACCTCGAGATCGATGCCGCGAAGCGCCTGCAGCGCGGCTTCGCCTTCGCCATAGGTCTTGGTCACGCCGACCAGGCGGATCAAGGGCGGCGCATCTTCCGGCCCGGCAGCGTCGCTCACGGCGAGCTGCCGGAAAGGCCCGTGATGACCGGTGCGCCTTCGGCGAGCGCGGCGTCGGCCAGCTCGGTGAATCGTCCGTCGGTCGCCCCGATCGTGACCGCGACCGCGCTCGGCGTGCCGTTGCGCAAGACCCAGACCTCGCGCTCCGGACCGCTGGCCCGCGCCACCGCATGCCGACCCGTCGAATGCGGTGGTCGCGGCAGCAGGCGGTTGACGAAGCTGACGCCCGTCGTCGATGCAGGTTCGGCGGAAGGCGGCGAAAAGCGAAGCGCGGCGTTCGGCACGAGAAGGACGCCGCGGCGCTCGGTCGTGACGATCTCGGCGGTTGCGGTCATGCCCGGGCGAAGGCTGAGATCGTCGTTGTCGACGGTCAGTACGGTCAGGTACGAAACGACGCCATCCTTGACCCGGGAACCGAGGCCGACGCGTCGGATGGTCGCGGGATACCTGCGCCCCGGATACGCGTCGACCGTGAACAGGGCCGATTGACCTTCGTGCACCTGGCCGA
>JAGQRA010000457.1 GCA_020425885.1 Planctomycetota bacterium
CAGGGTGACCCGGTCGCCGCGGTGATGGCCGGGCTGGCCGCGGCTCGCGGCGAGATCATCCTGGTTCTGGCGCCGGGATTCGGCGCGGCCGAGCGCGCCCTCGAGTTGGTGTCGCCGCTGCTCGCGGACGCGGCGGACTTCGTCATCGGTTCGCGGCGCGACCCGACGACCGCGTTCGGTGGCGCCGCGTCCGGGTTGCTGTTCCTCGCGCCCGACCTGGTGGCCCGCGCCCTGGTCCGCCTGCGCCATCCGCGGTCGGGCTGCTTCGCCTGCCGCCGCGATCGACTGCCGGCCCTCGAGCTCCTCGCCCCGATCGGCGCCGCCGTCGGCCTCGAAGTGCTGGTGCGCGGCGCCTTCGAGCGGCCACGGGAAGTCGCGATCGCGTGCCCGGTCTCAGCGGAGGACGGGCCGGTGCACCGCGAGCTGTGGCACTACCTGTTGCACCTGCGGCGGCTGTTCCGCTTCCGCTATCCCGTGGTGTCGGAGTTCCTGCAGTTCGGCCTCGTCGGCGCCACCGGTTTCATCGTCGACGTCGCGTTCTATCTCGCCTTGCAGGCGGCCTTCGGCCTCGAGCACCTGATGGCGCGCGCGCTGTCGTTCTGGTGCAGCGCGACCTGGAACTGGGCTCTGAACCGCAAGCTGACCTTCGCCGACCGCAAGCGCACGCGCAAGCGGGTGCAGTGGCCGGCATTCCTGCTGTGCTCCGTGTTCGGCTTCCTGCTGAACTGGGGTACCTACTACACGCTGACGGAATACGTGCCGTTCTTCGGCCACGGCATCACCCGCATCCTGGCCATGATGCTCGGCGTCATCGTCGGCATGGGGCTGAACTTCATGCTGGCCAGGGCGCTCGTGTTCCTGCCGCATGCCACCGGTGCCGCGGGGACGGTCGGCCCGACGGGCGGGACGGCGTAGCGGGAGGCGCCGGCGCTCGACCGGGCCAACGCCGATCACGTGCCGGAAGGGGCGCGCGCCTGTCCGCAGTGCAACGCGCCGATGCGGGCGGACGAGCGCCAGGATGTCTGGGACCGCACCGAGGCCGTCATCGTCACACCTGCGAGGCGCGACGTGCGACGCCGGCGCCAGAGCGCGATCCAGTATGCGCGCGAGCAGATGCGTCGTCGCGGCCACGAGGCTCGTGCTTGCTCCGACGACTGCGATCCTGCCGGCCGAATGTACAGTTGCCGGGCGCCGAATCACGCCAGGGGGGAGCACGCGAGCGCCAATGGGCATATTGTCGGCGGCAGAAGGTTGATGTCCGCCTGATCCCTGGGGGTCGATCTCGTCGGCCGTCGTCTCGTCAACTCGGTAGAAACCACCATGCTCTCTCACACACGACGTCTCATCGCCACCGGGCTGCTGGCAGCCTTCGTCCTGTCGCCTCTCGCTGAGCTCACCGCGCAGGCCTCGCCACCGCCCAGCCATTGGGAGCTGGTCAACGCGCAGAGCGGTGTCCACGGCAACCCTACGCCGATCGAGGGCGTCGTCTGGCGCGACTTCATCACGCTGCCCGATCACACGCCGTGGATGCGGCTCTACTTCGACGACGTCAACCTGGCGAAGGGCAGCTACGTACGCATCGTCTCGGTGCGCGATGGCGAGGTCATGACCATGCGCCAGGAACACATGCCGCAATGGGGTTTCAGCACGGCCTACTTCAACGGCCACTCGGTGATGATCGAGCTCGTCGCCGGCGCCAACACCGAGAAGAACTTCATCTCCTGCAGCAAGGTGATGGTCGGCGACATCAACCAGGGCGCCGGCATGCCCGACACGATCTGCGGTTCGACCGACGATCGGGTGCCGTCGACCGATGCCCGCTCCGGCCGCATCGATCCGATCGGCTGCAGCGCCTGGATCATCGACATGCCGACCAGCGGCAACGACAAGTGCCACCTGTCGGCGGGTCACTGCCTCGCCAGCGGTCAGATCCTCGAGTTCAACGTGCCGGCCTCCGGTGCCAACTGCGCGCTGAGCCACCCGCCGGTCGCCAAGCAGTTCGCCATCGACGCGGCGTCGTCACAGTCGATGAGCGGCGGTGTCGGCAACGACTACTGGGTCTTCAAGTGCTTCACGCACCCGACCACCGGCCGGACCACGTTCCAGGAACAAGGGTTCGCCTACACGCTCTCGGCGGTCATCCCGGGCGTCGGCACGACGCTGCGCAACTACGGCTACGGCCTCGACGGCACCGACACCAACGGTGCCAGCGGCGGCAACGGCAGTTGCACCTGCAGCTCGGCCGCCGGTGCCGGCGCCCGCAACCAGACGCAGCAGACCCACACCGGGCCG
>JAGQRA010000458.1 GCA_020425885.1 Planctomycetota bacterium
CCCCCGGGGTAGGGAGGCAGGTCTGGAGAAGCGAACCGGGTTCGGTACTCCAGCCCGCTTTGTTGTTCTCGTCGCGTAACGGCCACGGACGGGTGCCGCGTCGCTCGAAGGGAAGATGTGGGTGGCACTGCGATTGCTCTCGATCGCAGCTGCGCGACAGGCGCCCCACCCCGTTACCCACCGACCAAGAACGATGCAAACGCTCATCCATCCGATCGTGACCGCCGCGCTCACCGCAGTGATCCTGGCTGGGCCGGTCTGCGCCCACGGCGGCCAGTACCGCGGGCCCGGTGAGGTGCAGCCCTCCCCCGGCCGTCAAAGCACCGGCAGCGGAACGTCCAGCGACGGCAGCTCGAACAGTTCGAACTCGGCGAGCGCTGCTACCAATTCGAGTTCACCGTCGTCACAGGCCTCCTCGGGCACTTCGACCGCCAGCCCGGCTTCGTCGAGCGGCGGTGTGCTCAGCCCGAGCTCGCGCGGCGTTCCGCTCGACGACGACCTGACGCGCTGGGAGTTCTGGTGGGAGTTCGGCAAGGACCCGTTCCTGCGCCTGCGTCAGACGGTCTACGGTGCCGACAACGTCGGCCTGGACGACGCCTGGCTCAATCCGCGTCTGGCGCTTCGCGCGCGAGACGTGATGCCGCCGACGACGGCCGACCTCGATCATGTCAAGGAGCGGATCGCCGACCTGCTCGGCCAGGCACCGGGTCGCGACACCATCTCGGCGAGCCTGATCGCCCTTGCGAAGATCGGGCGCGACGGCAACAACTGGAAGCTGCGTGATCGGATCGTGCCGTTCCTGGCCAGGAACGATCAGGAGATCAGGGAGACCGCTGCCCTCGCCCTCGGCATCGCGGGCAACTGCGACGACGCCACGCTGGACGTGCTGATCGCATTGCTCCAGGACGACGCGGCCGGACGCAAGCTCTCGGGCGACAGCGCGGTAAATGAGCGAACGCGTGCCTTCGCGGCCTTCGGCCTCGGTCTGTTGCTGCGCGACGCCGACCGTGTGGCCAGTGCGCATTGCATGGTCAGCGCATTGACCGCGGTCCTGGACAGTGATCGTTCGGGTCGCGAGCTGCAGGTCGCATCGATCGAGGCACTGTCACTGTTACCGAAGGCTTGGAGCGGCGCCGGGCAGAAGGCGCTGCGGCAGGGGATCGTGACCGCGCTCGAGCGCTTCTACGACCTGCCGCTCGGCCCCGGGTTGCAGCTCGTGCAGGCTCACGTTCCGACGGCCATCGGCCGCCTGCTCGAATCGGCAGACGTGCTGGCCCAACGCTGGCGCGAACGCCTTGTCGGCGAGCTCGAACAAGGCCTGCGGTCAGGCGGTCGCCGAGTCGATCGCAAGGTCAACAGTCACATCGCCCAGTCCGCCGTGCTGGCCCTCGGCTCGTTGACCGCGCCATGGTGCGTTGGAGCCACGGAAAGCGAACGCGTCGGCAGGCTCCTGCTCCGACTCTACGACTCGCACAAGGACCATCAGACGCGGTGGTTCGCCGTACTGGCCCTCGGGCGCATCGGCGGCGAATGCAGCCAGCAGGCCCTGCTCGACCTCCTCGATGGCGGCAACCGCGCGCTCGAACAGCCGTGGATCGGGATTGCGTTGGGAGTCCTGCAGGCGCGGCACCGAACCGAGGCCGAGGCCGCCCATCGCGCCTTCGAAGCCGATCGCCGGATCGGCAAGCAGCTGCTCGCCACCCTCGAGTCGGCGCGCAATCCGAGCACCAAGGCGGCGCTCGCGATCGCCCTCGGCCTGATGGGCTACAAGGAAGCAGGTGACCAGCTGCGGTCGCTGCTGCGCGAGGAGTCCCACCAGGACGACCTCGCTGGCTACCTCAGCATCGCCCTCGGCCTGATGCGCGATCCCCTCGCGGTGGGTGACATTCGGTCGCTGCTCAAGGACAGTTCAAGCCGGTCGCAGGTCGTGCTCCACTGCGCCCAATCCCTGGGGATGCTCGGCGACAACGCCGTAGTCGATGAC
>JAGQRA010000459.1 GCA_020425885.1 Planctomycetota bacterium
GGTCGGCAGCGTCACCGTTGCCGTCCACAGTCCGCGTCCCAACGTCGCCAGCACCAGCTGCCGCGGCATCGCGCCATGCATGAACGTGATCTCCTCGCCGACGACGTTCGCCGGGCCATCGTTGCTCGCCGACCAGTGCGCGCCGCCGTCGTCGCTGGCGAAGACGCCGACCTCGGTCGCCGCGTAGAGCGCCGCCGAATCATCGGGGTGAACGGCCATGCCGTAGATCGGCGCCGGCGGCAGCGCGGTCGGCGCCGTTCCCGTCACCGCCTGCCACGTCGCGCCGGCGTCCGTCGAACGCCACAGGTTGTCCGCCGCGAAGCCGCCGAAACAGGCGTAGACCACGAGGTCGTTGCTCGGATCGACGATCAGGCGGGTCAGCACGCGGTTCGGCAGTGGGTCGGCGGCGGCGTTGTCGTCGATCGCGGTCCACGTTGGCGATGCGGCGGTGCCGTTGACGGTGCGATAGAGCCGGCCGTCGTTGTGACCGACGAAGATGCGGTCGGCCACTCCCGGCGTGATCGCGATCGAGGCGATCAGGCTGCCGACGTTCGGCTTGATGCTGGTCCAGGTCGCACCGCCGCGGGCGTTGCTCGTGCGCCACAGGCTGCGACCACCGGCGTAGAGGCGCTGCGGGTCGTTGGGATCGAGGCGCAGCGGTGAGATGAAGTTCGAGTTGCCGGAGCCGGTGTCGCCGAGGCCCGACGTGATCGTGGTCGCCGAGCTGCCGCCGTTGGCCGAGCGGTGGACGCCGAGCCATTGGTACTCACCGTAGGTGTACTGCGGGTTGATCGGGTCGATCTGCACCTGGCCGCCGTCGCCGCCGTAGACGAGGTTCGCGATCGGACTGGCGCCGCTCACGCGCAGGGTGCCGTTGTCCTGCGTGCCACCGATGAGGACGTTGCCGGTGGCGTGACCGGCGGCGGCGTAGAACTGCGTCGAGCGCATGGTCGCGTCGAGGTCGCGCCAGCCCGAAAAGCTGCCGGCGACGGCGATGTCGTCGGCGACATGAATGCCGCCGTCGGTGCCGATGTAGACGCGGCGGTTGGTCGCGCCGTCGTAGCCCGGATCGGCGACGATCGCGTGCACGTCGGGGTGGGGATCGACCGTCATGATGTAGCCGTTGGAGATCTGCGCGAACGTCTGCCCGCCGTTGGTGCTGCGCTTGACCTGCAGGGCGCCGACGACGAGGTGATTGCTGTCGGTCGGGTCGACCCAGAGGCTGTTGTAGTAGTAGATCGTGCCGAGGTTGGTGCTGGCCTGGGTGCGTTGCGTCCAGTTCACGCCGCCGTCGGTCGAACGGAAGACCTTGCCGCCGTTGGCGCCGGTCGAGGCATAGACCATGCCCGGGCTCGACTTCGCGTAGCACAGCTCGATGCGCGACGACTCGCCGGTGACGCTGGTCAGGCCCGACACGGCCGGTTGCCAGGTGAGCCCGGCGTCCTGCGAGGTGATCACGCCGTGGCTGGCGACGCTGCCCGGCGCCAGATGCGCCACTGCGCGCGTGCCGTCGTTGGGGTCGAACAGCACCTGCCACGAGAACGGATCGACGACGAGACCGTTGCTGACGTCGGTCCAGGTCTGGCCGCCGTCGGTCGAGCGCGCGATGCCGCCGGGTCGGCGCGAGGCGAGCAGCACGTTCGAGTTCAGCGGCGAGATGGCGATGCGCGTCGTATGCTGCCAGCCGGCGGTGTTCGCGAGCTGGGTCCAGGTGACGCCGCCGTCGGTGCTCTTCATGACGCCGGCGCCGCGCACGAAGTGCGACACGCTGCGTTGCAGGTGGGCGAGCGAGTAGAAGCCCTCGCCGGTGCCGACGTAGATCACATCGGGGTGCTGCGGATCGAGCGCGACGCAACCGACCGAGAGGTTGCTCCACCAGTCGTCGACGAGCGTCCAGCTGGCGCCGGCGTTGTCGCTGCGCCACAGCCCGCCGCTGACGGCGCCGACCCAGATGCGCTGGCTGTTGGTCGGATCGATGGCGATCGAGCGCGCGCGACCGGCGACGTTGTCGGGGCCGCGCTGGGTCCAGGCCAGCGGGCTGATGCCGCCGGCCTCGGGCAACGCCGCCGCCGCGGCGACCGTGCGCTCGCGGGCCTCGGCGGCGAGCTGCCACGCGCGCGGCGGAATCGTGCCGTTCTCGTCGAGGTAGCGTTGCTTGCGCCAGAGGGCCGCGCCGTCCGGATACTCGGGCTGTTCGCGCATCTCCTCGGCCGGTCGTGGAGCGCTGCAGGCGGCGAGCAGCAGGGCGCAGAGAACGGGAAGGCGCGGTGGGTGTGGCATGGTTGGTCGGCAGGCGGAGCGTGGGGCGGGGCACACTCTAGCGGAACGGTCGATTCCGAGCGGAGTCTGGCCCTTCCGCTACGATCTCGGCGCCAATGAAGATCACCGCCATCGTCCGTTCGTTCGCCATTCGGTCCGCTGCCTTGCTCGCCATCACGGCCGGCACTGCGCTCGTCGCCCAGAATCGGATCCTCGTGCCGGCCCAGTTCGCCCAGATCGGCGCGGCGGTGCAGGCAGCGACGCCGGGCACCGTCATCGAAGTGACCTGGCAAGCGCAGCACTATCCGCCGTTCGTCGTCGATCGCGAGGTGACCATCGTCGGCCATGCCGGCGAGCAGATGGCGCCGATGGTCGCCGTGCCGCCGGGCGGCGTCGGCATCGACGTGCAGTTGGCGCCCGGTGAACGCGCGGTTATCTCGCGCATCGACGTGATGCCGGCGACCGGTGCGATGTTGACGACCGGGGCGCGCGTCACCGGCGGCGTCGTCAGCTTCGAAGATTGTCGCATCCGCGGCGGCCTCGACCCTTCGGCCGCTGCCGGTCTGGCGGCCGTGCAGGTGACCGACGCCGAGCTCCGCGTCGCGTTCTGCCGCTTCGAGGGCAACGGCGGCACGGCCGGGCTGCGGGCGTCGCGGTCGCACGTGTCGACGACGAAGAGTCGCTTCTTCGGCGGTACGGTGCCGGCCGGTAAGGGGGCCCTGTTCGATGACTCGACGCTGCACGCGACCGGGGCGTGGTTTCTCGGCGGCGAGGACTTCGTCAATGGTCCCGGCGCGACGGCGCTCTGGCTGCAAGGCAATTCGCGAGCCTGGCTCGTCGACAGCACCGCGAGCGGGGGTATGGGCATCCCTGGCGGCATCGGTCTCGTCAACAACGGCACGGCGCCGGTCGAGCATCTCGGCTGCGGCTTCGCCGGCGGTCGCGACCTCAGCAGCAACACCTTGGTGGCGGCGACGAGCGGGCCGATGACGCCGAACGCCGCTCTGCTCGCGTTGTACTGGAGCGAGCCACCGTATCGTCGCGGCACCCTGCAGCCGGGGCAGCCCTGGTCGGTGAGCGTGGTCGGCCAGCCGAACAGCTTCGCGATGCTCGCCCTCGCGCTACGCTCCGGCGCGGCGCTGGCGGCCTGGACGCGCCAACCGGCGTTGCCCGTGCAGGACATCGCCGTCGCCATTCCGCTCATCACCGCCGCGAACGGTTGGGCGACTTACTACTCCAACGTGCCTGCGGTGCCCGCCCTGATCGGCACCGGCCTCTGGGCGCAAGCCGTCAGCGGTCCGTCGCTGCCGTTGGAAGCGACGCCGGTGTCGGGCGTGTTCGTTCGGTAGCGACTGCCGCGAGGTGGTTCCGGCGCGGTCGCCTTCACGCCGCGCGAGGAATGGCACAAGGCGTTCCGCTTCTTCGCCTCTACAAGTGACAAGCGAGGCTCTGCCCCGTGGACTGGATCACCGACCACATCGCCATCGGCAACTACCTGGAGGCACAGGACCGCGACCTGCTCGGGCGCGAGCGCATCCGCTCCATCCTTGGCCTCGATGGCAAGCTGCGCGGAGTCGAACCGGGCAGCTTCGGCGTCGATCGACTGAGGGTCTTCGACCTCATCGATGGGCCCGGCAACGACCCGCGGGTCTTCCAGCTGGCCGTCGACTGCGTGCGCAAGTTCGTGCGCGATGCGGCCCCTCTGCTCGTACATTGCCACGCCGGACGCAGTCGGTCGATCGTCGTGGTCGCAGGTTACTTCGTCGCCCATCTGCGTTCGACGCGCGACGATGCGCTCGCGCGGGTCACCTCGAAACGCGAGGCGAACATCACCGCTGGCCTCGCCTCCATGCTCGAGACTCTCTGAGAACGTCGGCACCGTGCCAGGACAAGAACCGACACTTCCGTGCCGGCCAGCACCTGACGGCGCCAGCCGTCAGGTGCTCGCCGAGTTCGGGGCGACGAGGACGGTGGTGATGGTCGGGCGCGGTGGGGTCGTGGAGTGGACGACACTGGATCGGTTGCTGCCCGAGCCGTTCACGTCTTCGCCGCGGCATCGGAGTTCGCCAACGCCTACTCGAACCGCGACGTCACGATGTACCGCCTGACGTCGACCGGCGGGCTCGACTGGTGCACGAACTTCGGCGGCAACGGCGACGAGCTGCTCGTCGACCTGTCGGTCGCCGACAACGGCTACTTTGCCATCGCGGGTCAGGTGGCCGCCAGCAACTGGCCGAGTTCGGTCAACGGGCTGCCGCCGGCCTTCGCCGACACCGACGCCTTCGTCGTCACCTTCGATCCGCGCTCGCTCCCCGCCTACGGGACGGGGACGCCGGGCTCGGGCACCTACGTGCCGGTGCTCGCCGGCGGCGGGCCGACGTCGCCGGGCACGTCGCCGATGATGCAGATCCACGACGGGCTCGCGCAGGCGGTCGGCGTGCTCGGCGCAGGACTCGGTCGCACCAACTTCCCGGCCTTCGGCGGCGCCATCCTGACCAATGCCTTGGCGCTGCAGGTGCTCGTGCTGAACGGCAACGCCTCGGCACCGGTCTACGCCGTTCGCGGCGGCGGCTATCTGCACACGAGCTTCCCGATACCCAACCAGCCGGGGCTGCATGGGGTCGCGATCGACTGGCAGGCCGCCTTCCTGGATCCGCTGGCGATCGGCGGCGTGTCGCTGACCAATGCCATCGAACTCGTCATCCAGTGAAGGTGGGGAGCAAGCGAGCAGCGAGCGGACCGGGGGCTGCGCGGCCGGGTGACTTGCTCACGTGACCCAGTCGTTGCGGTGAGCCTCGCGTCAGAGCCCGATCACGCCAGCTGCCGCATCGGACACCACCAGTCCCGCCGCATTCGCCGTGGGATCGGGCACCGCCGCCTGATGGTAGAACTGAATGCCGAGGACGTAAGGCGCCAACGGTACCGTGAGCGCGAACTCAGCCCGCCCTGCCGAGCCGAGCGCGAGGACGAACGAGTCCGGGCTGACGCGCAGAAGACACCCGGGCATGCCCAAGACCCCGAGCGAATACGGCAGCGGGCCGAGGGCCGAAGTCGTGTTGCCGAGACCCATGGCCACGAACGCGGCGCTCGTCGGCAGGTTGTCGAGTCGGACCTGGAACGTTCCGCCGAGACGCGGGGTGTCACTGGGAACGAGATGGGTGACCGGCAGACTCCCGGCGCAGCCGCTGCCGATCCCGGTGTACGCGCTCTGCGGACCGAGGACGACGCCGGTGTTGCCATCCTGTCCCGAGACGTCGGTGTAGGACGATCCGGCTGGCGGTGGCGGGATGAAGGCCTGCGCCATGTAGTTCTCCCCCCAGCCGATCACCAGGCCGTCCGAGCGCCGAGCGATGGCATGCGAGGCGCCGGAGGCGATCTGGACGTACGAGTAGCCGGACGGCAAGGCCGGAGCGTTGCCGAAAGGGACCAGGAAGGACTGCGTGCCGAAGCCGACCACGTTGCCATCGGTGCGCAGGGCGACGCTGTGCTGATAGCCCGCGGCGACCTGGGTGTAGCCGAGTCCGGCCGGGGGCGAGGGCACGTTGAGCTGGCCGCCGCTGTTGTCACCCCAGGCCACCGCGACGCCATCCGAGCGCACTGCGAGCGCGTGCTCACGGCCTGCAGCGATGCCGACGTAGACCTGGCCGGGCGGCAGTGCGGGCACGTTGAGCTGCCCGCGAAGGTTCGAGCCCCAGGCGACGACGTTGCCATCGGAGCGCAGCGCCACGGTGAACCAGAACCCCGCCGCGACTGCGGTGTAGGACACGCCGGGCGGCAACGGCTGCACGTTGCACTGGCCGTCGGAGTTCTCGCCGAACGCCACGACCGCGCCATCCGAGCGCAAGGCGACACTGTGTGCCCACCCTGCAGATGCCGCGACGTAGGACATGCCCGAGGGCAGCACAGGAACATCGGTCTGGAAGTGAAGGTTGCTACCCCAAGCCACCATCGTTCCGTCCGAACGCAGCGCCAGGGCGTGGGCGCTGCCCACGGCGATGCCGCGATAGTCCAGTCCGGTCGGCAACGCCGGGCTCTGACCGCTGACTCCCCAGCCGATCGTGGTGCCATCGCTGCGCAGGGCGACGACGGCGAGATCCTGGGACGAGATCGACGTGTAGGTCAGTCCGGCGGGAAGCGGCGGCACGACGGTCTCACCGGCATGGTTCGAGCCCCACGCCAACACCGCCCCATCCGAGCGCAGGGCGAGCGAATGCTCGTAGCCTGCCGCGACCGCGACGTAGGTCAGCCCCGGTGGCAGCGCCGGCACGTTGGTCTGGCCGCGGCTGTTCCAACCAAAGGCCACCACCGCGCCATCGGAACGTAGCGCCAGGGAGTGCGCCCCGCCGCCAGCGATGTCGACGTAGGTCATCCCGGCCGGCAGCGGCGGCACCGTCGTCTCCCCGGCGCTGTATCTCCCCCAGCCGATGGCCGAGCCATCCGATCGCAACGCCAGTGCGAAGTACGACCCCGCTGTGATCGCGGTGTAGGTGAGACCGGGCGGCAGCGCCGGGACGTTGACCTGGCCATCGATGTTGTCGCCCCAACCCACGACGTTGCCATCCGAGCGTCGAGCCAACGAGAAGAATGGGCCGCAGGCGATCTCGACGTAGGTCACGCCTGCAGGCAGAGCAGGAACGGCAGTCTGGCCCCAGGTGTTGTTGCCCCATGCAACCACCTGGCCGTCGGAGCGCCGCGCCAGCGAATGGCGCGCCCCGGCAGCGACCTCGACGTAGGTCAGCCCCGCCGGTGCCGGCGGCACGATCGCCTGCAGGTATTCGTTGTTGCCCCAGGCGACGACCCTGCCATTCGCCCGCAGTGCCACGGTATGAGCGGAACCGGAGACGGCCTGAATGTAATCCGAGAGGCCGGTCCACTCGGAAGAGGATACATTGGCGCCAAAGGTGCGAATCGCCGTCTGTGCGGGCGCATTCGTGACCATGCCTGCAATGGCGGCGGCGACGAGGGCGCCGAGGATCATGCGGGAGATGGGCGAACCAGGCAGGCAATCAGTCATGGTTGTCGGGGGTCACACCGAGGGGTTGGTTCACACAGGCTAGCAGAGAAGGCGGATTGGAGGCGTGGTTGCCAGTGGAAGTCCGGGCCCCTGAAACTCCTACGGAAGCCCGTGCCGTCCATGGCGTGCAGTTCGCCAGTACGCTCGAGCACACCTGTAACGCGCTCAGGTGATCGATGGGTCCATCCCAATGGCCGCTGACGAACGGCTGCGGCCGACGATGTCCATCGGCTGAGGTCGGCTCGGTTCGGTTGCAGGTGTCGGGCGCTCGCGTGGAGGATGACAGGGAAGTCAGACGTGCTGCGCGGTGCTGGCGTGCGTCGGGTGCGTTGGACGCCCATGTCAAACTGAAGATGTTGCCGGCGGCCGGGTCCTGCCGGGAACCGGGAAGGTGGCGTACCGGCGTCCGGCACGCGGGAGCGTCAGGAGAAAGGAAACGACCACAATGGCGAAGCGCATCGGCATCGACGGCAGACGCCGTGGTCCGCTTCGGTGAGCGCGTTGTCGCCTGCTTGGGAGGCTGCGATCGGATCGCTGAGGTTGACCAGACCCTGCGCACTCCTGCTGGAACTCGAAGTCAGCCGCGATGGCCGGTTCGGCACAGGTGCCGAGCATCAGCAGAGTAACGTGCCGGCCCGAGGCATCGGTCGCCTCTCTCACGCATTCCATCCCTGGGAATACTGTGGCCTCGGGCCGGCGATGCAGACATCTCAAACCCCGTGCCAAGCTCCCCTGGACGCTGATCACGCCTCAATCCGGCGATTCGCTGGGGAACGTTGCGCCTCCGTAACAACATCGCGTCGTTGACGGACGCCGGCCCGCGACCTACGACGACGGCATGGTCGCATCCGTTGCCCAGATCACCGCTGACGGTTTCCAGAAGGACGTCGTCGAGGTGTCCGCCACGACCCCGGTGCTGCTCGATTTCTGGGCCGACTGGTGTGAGCCGTGCAGGACGCTCGGGCCACGGCTCGAGGCCCTGGCCGAGGAATACGGCGGCAGTTTCCGGCTCGGCACGGTCGACACCGAACAGGAGCAGGACCTCGCCTACGCGTTCGGCGTGCAGGGCATCCCGTTCTGCGTCCTGATCGTCAAGGGTCGCCCGGTGGATGGCTTCCAGGGGGCGCTGCCCGAAGCCGAGGTGCGCCAGTTCCTGAAGCGCAATGGTATCGAGCCGGCCGCGAAGGCCGAGGCGGAGCCGGCGCCGATCGATCCGAACGGGCCCGAGGCGCGGCTGGCCCGCGCCACGGTCGCGGTCGCCGAGGGCGACGTCGCAGCCGCGCGTGAAGCGCTCGAGGACTTCCCCGAGGACGAAGAGGAATCCGATGCCGCGCTGCGACTGGCGTCGGGCATCGACTGGCTCGATGCCACGCTCGATGCCGCCGCCGGTCCGGCCGAAGAGAAGCTGCTGGCGGCGAGGCAGCGCTTCCTGGCCCGCGACTACGGTTCGGCGATGGAGTCGATCCTCGACTCGGTGGCGCTGGACAAGGA
>JAGQRA010000460.1 GCA_020425885.1 Planctomycetota bacterium
CCAACCCGGTCCACGGTTCGGTCGCGACGGCGGCGAACCGCGGGTCGTCCTTCAGCGCGTCGACGACCGCCGGCCAGCGGTCGTCGTAGCGGCCCTCGATGTCGCGCAGCAGGTCCATGCGCTCGCCGACCTCGCCGGCCGCCTGGCCGAGTTCGGCGACCGCCGCATCGAGCTTCGACCGCACCACCGCCTGGGCCGCGCGTCGATCGGGGTCAGCGATCTCATGACGATGCATCGCGGCCACGCGGTCGATCAGCTCCCGGCTCGCCGGCAACCAGGAACCGGCCTCGCCGCGCCACTTCCAGGTCAACGGACTCAGCTGCCGACCCTGGCCGAGCAGGTGGTCGGCCTCCGACAACGCCATGCGTTCGTCGAGCTCGGCGTGCGCCAGCTCGAGGGCGTGACGCTGCTGCGCCTCCGCGTTGCGCGCCGCGGTGACGACCGTCAGCGCGACGGTCAGGGTCACGATCACCGTCGTCAGGACTCCGGCCAGGATCCGGTGTCGCCACAGCATCCTGCGGATCCGGTAGACGGCCGTCGGGCGTCCGGCCAGAACCTGCTCGCCGTCGAGATGGCGCTCGATGTCCGCGGCCAGCTCGGACGGCGTCTGGTAGCGGCGTGCCCGGTCCTTCTCCAGACACTTCATCACGATCCAGTCGAGCTCGTTGCGCAATCGCCGAACGAGCGCGACGTCGGACACGCGACGGAATCGACCGAGCTCGCTCGCGCTCTCGCCCGAACTCGAGACCCGCCGGCTCGGCAACGCCGGCTCCTCCTCCCGGATGCGACGTTGGAACGCCTGCAGTCCGGCGGAACGGAGCTCCTGATCGCTGAACGGCAGGGTGCCAGTCAACAGCTCGTACAGCAGCACGCCGAGCGAGTAGATGTCGGTCCTGGTATCGACGTCGGTGCCCGACATCTCGGCCTGTTCGGGCGACATGTACGGCAGCGTGCCGAGGATCTGACCGAACTCGGTATGGACGCTGTACTCCATGTCCATCGGGTTGGCCGCGCGGGCGAGACCGAAGTCGATGATCCGTGCCACCGGTCGGTGGTCGAGGATCTCGACCAGGATGTTGTCCGGCTTCAGATCGCGGTGGATGACGCCCTTGTGGTGCGCATGCTGGACGCCGTGGCAGACCTGCAGGAACAGGCGGAGGCGCTCCTCGACGGACTGCTTGTGCTTGTCGCAGTACTTCGAGATCGGATCGCCCTGCACCAGCTCCATCACGAAGTAGGGCCGGCCGTCGACGGTGGTGCCGGCGTCGAGCACCTTGGCGATGTTGGGGTGGCTCATCATCGCGAGCGCCTGCCGCTCGCGTTCGAAGCGACCCAGCAACGCCGAACTCTCGCGGCCGCGGCGCACGACCTTGACCGCGACCCGCCGCTGCACCGGCTCCTTCTGGTCGGCCAGGTAGACCGTGCCCATGCCGCCCTCGCCGATCGGCTGCAGGAGTCGGTACGGGCCGATGTTGCTCTCGTGTTCGACCGGCTGCGGGTGCATCTTGCGGCGCAGCCGCCGCAGGCGATCGACCACGCGCGGGCCGACCGCCTCGTCCTCGCCGATGCCACCGAGCAGGGCCGCCAGGTCGGGCCGATCCGGCGCCGCCTTGAGATAGACCACGACGCGCTCGATGAGCTCCGGGCTGTCTTTCGCCTGGCGTCGCAGGAAGGCCTCGACCTGACCGATCGGGAGCTCGTAGGCCTCCTCGAACAGGGCGAATAGTCGCTCGGCCGAACTCATCGCGGCCGATTGTCGCGGCAGCGCCCGGTCGAACGCAACAGTCTGCCGTCGGCTCTCGCGGTGCCCGAGGCCCGCCCCGATCCGGTTGGCCGACAAGGGCATTCGCGCTTCCCCGCCCGACATCGCGCCCGGGAGCTATAGTCGCGCCCTGGACGGAAGAGCCATGTCACGACACCAACACCACTCGCCTCTCATCAGCCGCTCTGCCGGCATCCCCTGGACCCTGATGCTGGTCGCGCTCGTCTTCGCTTCCAGCTCGGTCGCCCAGGTCGAATGGAATCACTTCAGCTCGCGCGGCGCCCACATGACGACCTACGACGCCGGCGCCAATTCCGTGCTGGCCTTCGGCGGCCGCGGATCGCGCGGCGCGCTGACCGAACTGCAGGCGTACGACGGCACCGGCTGGTCAGCGCCGTCGTCGGCCAGCAGCCCGCCACCGACCCTCGACGGTGCCATGGCCCACTTCGGCGGCCAGAACAACACGATCGTGTTCGGCGGCACCGTCGGCGGCTCCAGGACGAACGTCACTTGGCGCTTCAACGGCAACAACTGGAGCCAGCAGAATCCGCCGGTCACTCCGACCCCGCGCAGCGGCCACGCGATGGCCTACATGCCGTCGATCAACCGCATCGTGCTGTTCGGCGGCATCGACACCGGCGGCCTGCTGGACGACACCTGGGAATGGAACGGCCTGACCTGGACCCAGAAGTTTCCCGGCACGCACCCGAGCGCGACCGACTGGCCCGACATGGCCCTGGACTCGACCTCGCAACGTCTCGTCATGTACAGCGGCGGCTTCTACTCCGAGACCGCGGAGTACGACGGCACCAACTGGACGATCGTGAATCCCCCGGTCGACCCCGGCAACTTCTTCGGCTGCATGGCGACGGCGCCCGGTGGCGGCGTGGTGCTGTTCGGCGGAGTTGACCCGGCCAGCTTCTATCCGTCGCGCTCGCTGTGGCGCTACCAAGGCGGCAGCTGGACCCGGGTCTCGGGCTTCCAGGCGCCGCACCCCCGCACCGATGCGAGCATGACCTACGACGCGACGCGCAACCGCATCGTCCTGCACGGCGGCATCTACAACGAACTCGGCATCTCCGACACCATCCTCGGTGACACCTGGGAATGGGACGGCACCACCTGGACGCAGGGCGTCGGCGCCGGCTCGCCGACCGCGAGCACCGGCGGCGCGATGGCGTTCGACGACAGCCGGCAACGCCTGCTGCTGCACGGCGGCCTGATCGGCTACTCGTCGCAGGGCAGCTGGGCGGTCCCGGGCACGTTCGCCTGGACCAACGGCGAGTGGTCGCAGATCGCGAGCGGGCCGGCGGTCGAGCGCGCCGCCATGGCCTACGACTCGCACCGCGATCGCCTCGTGCTGGTCGGCGGCATCATCAACGACCTGCAGTCCTACGACGTCTACGAGTTCAACGGTACGGGCTGGTCCAATCGCGGCAACGGCCCCGGCGCCCGCCTCGAGCCGTCGATCTGCTACGACGAGGCGCGACAGCGCACGCTGGTCTTCGGCGGCTACTACAGCTCGTCGTCCGGCCCGATGAACGACACCTGGGAATACGACGGCGTGACCTGGGTGCAGAAGAACCCGGCCACCGTGCCGCCGGGGACCAACATGCCATCGCTCTGCTACGACACCCACCTGCAACGGCCGTTGCTGGTCAGCGGCGGCGTCTGGACCTGGAACGGCAGCAACTGGATCCTGCTCGACGCCACGACCCCGCCCGGCACCGGCCCCTGCGTCTACGACCGCGCCCGCCGTCGGATCGTCCGTCCGAGCGGTCACGAGTGGACCCCGCAGGGTTGGATCACGCGCCAGCTCGCCGCGCCGCCGCCGGCCTGCAGCGTCTGGGGCGGCTTCGGCTACGACGACGTCACCGGCGAGAGCATCCTGTTCGGCGGCTGGACGACCACGGGCAAGATCATCGGCGACATCTGGCGCTACGGCGTCACCCAGCCGGCGGTCGCGACCCCGTTCGGCAGCGGCTGCCCGGATCAGAACTCGACGATCTTCAGCCTGACCGAGACCGGGATGCCGCCGTGGATCGGCACCACCTACGAGCTCGCCGTCACCCCGGCGCCGACACCCGTGCTGTCGTTCGGCGAACTCGGCACCAGCGACACGCAGTGGGGCACCATCTCGCTGCCGTTCGATCTCGGGGTCTACGGCATGCCCGGCTGCCAGCAGCTGATCGAGCCGCTGGTCGGTCTCGTGATCGCGAGCAACGACTGGAACATCCCGATCCCGAACGCGACGGCGCTGGTCGCGACGCCGCTGTTCGTGCAGGCGTTCCCGTTCGCGAGCTACGCCAACGCCGCCGGTGTCATCAGCACCAACGCCCTGCGACTGCAGTTCGGATCGCGCTGACGACCGCCGCCGGATCCACCGCCGGTCGATCGCCGCTATGGCCAACCGGCTCCATCGGCGATGATCGGCGTGCCGATGAGCGCATCCCCTGCCGACGACCCGACCCTGCCCGAATCGCTCGAGGACCAGGTCCTCGCGATCCTCGACGGCGACGAGGACGGGCGCGGTGACGCTCTGCGGCAGCTGCTCGAGAACAACCCGGGGCACGCGGCCACGATCCGCGCCTGGCTCACGAGCGCCGACGTCGCCGTGCCGGCGCCGGACGGGAGCACCCAGGCCGCGAACCCGGACGCGTTGCCGCGCGACCTCGGCTGCTATCGCCTCGTCGAGATCATCGGCCGCGGCGGCTTCGGCACGGTCTTCCGCGCCGAGCAGCAGCGCCCGATCCGACGCGCGGTCGCCGTCAAGGTGATCAATCCCGGCATGGATTCGCGCGAGCTCCTGGCGCGCTTCCACGCCGAACGCGAAGCACTCAACCGCATGGATCACCCGGGCATCGCGCGGCTGCTCGACGCCGGCACCACCGACCGCGGCCGACCGTTCTTCGTCATGGAACTCGTGGTCGGTCCACCGCTGGCCACGCTGTGCCGCCAGCGCGAGCTGCCGTTGGAGCAGCGCATCGAGCTGTTCCTGCAGGTGCTCGACGCGACGCAGCACGCGCATCAGAAGGCCGTGATCCAC
>JAGQRA010000461.1 GCA_020425885.1 Planctomycetota bacterium
CGCTGACGCTCGATCGCGACGGTGGCGCGGGAGTTCACCAGCGCCGGCACCAACGGTCGCAGGAGACGATTGCGATCGCGGTCGCCCATGACGTCGTTGCAGGCGCGGACGAGCGCACCGAGCACCGGGCAGGCACAGGCCGGCTCGTCGCTGTGGGCCTCACCGGCCAACCATGCCACCATCTCCATGGCACACATGCCGTCACTGCGGGTCGGATGCGCACCGCTGGCAAGGGGGAACTGTCCGATCAGTCGTTGCATGGGATGCCTGGGTCGCGCCTGGAGACGATGCCTGAGGTCAATTCTATCTCGATTCGAGGCATGCGGCGGCGGCGGCACGACGCCTCGCGGACATGGGCGCAGCGCCCCCTTGGCATGGCCCTCACGCCGCCGAGCCGCCGTCGCCCCGCCGCAGAGCACACGTCTGAACTCAGTCGCGTTCGGGTCGGTCTCCGGATGACCCCGGCACAGACCAACCGGAGTCCACCAATGAAGACCGCAATCTGCACGATCGCCATCTGTTCCGCCCTGTCCGCGCAGGGACCGCGCCTGCCTGCCCCGACCGCTGCCGAACTCGGCGCCATCGCCCTGCCGCTCGGCATCGACGAACCGGGTGACGGCAGCATCTACGCCGCCGGTGCGCGCTACAAGGCGTCGTTCGGCAACGACGGCGCGACGTTCATCCCGTTCTTCGGCTCGGACGCCCCGCGGAACTACCCGATCCACTTCCGTGTCGCGGCGGCCACGGTCGGCTCCGCTGCGCTGGCCATCGGTCACACCGATCCGATTCGCGACGGCGAGGAGATCCGATTCGAGCACCGCGACTTCGACGAGCTGTATCGCGTCAGCCGCGACGGGATCGAACAGCTGTTCCGCTTCGAGCAGCTCGAACAGCGCGGCGAGATCCGGCTCCGGATCGCGGCCGACGGCGAACTGGCGGCGGACAGCGTCGCCGACGGCATCCGCTTCGCGAACCGCCACGGTGCCGTCGAGTACGGCGTCGCCAAGGCGATCGACGGCCGCGGTCGCGAGCTCATGTTGGATACGTCGTTCGTCGACGGCGCCATCCAGCTCACGGTGCCGGGCTCGTTCGTCGCGGCCGCGACGATGCCGTTGTGGATCGACCCGCTGATCAGCACCACGCAGACCGCCCACAACTCCACCTACCAGGTGCTGAATACCGACATCGCATTCGACAACAGCCCTGGCGAACACGTGCTGTCGTGGAGCTACGTCTACAGCGCCACCGATACCGATGCCCGGATCCTCCGCTTCGACGCGGCGATGACGCCGATCGGTTCCTCCCAGATCATCGACATCACGTCCAGCCGGTGGATGAACGCGCGGGTCGCGAACCTGAATCAACCGAGCAAATTCCTGATCGTCGGCTCGTTGCAGAACTCGGGGAGCACCTGGGCCGCCGGCCGCATCGCGAGCGCCAGCGCCAACGGTACACCGGGGGCCATCACCGCCGCCTTCGACATCGAGAACCCGAGCTCACCGTTCAGCCCGCTCTACGAGGTCCATGACGTCGACGTCGGCGGTGACGCGTCGTTGAGCGCGCCGACCTACTGGACCGTGGTCTTCCGCGGCGTGACCGCGATCGACAGCGTCTACTGCCGCCAGGTGCGCAGCGACGGCACGCTGGTGAGCAGCGTGCCGACGCAGCTGTCGATCGGCCCGGGCTGCCAGAACCCGTGCATATCGAAGTGCAACGGCGTCAATCAGTCGTCCACCCAGGTCTGGGGCGTGGCTTGGTACCAGGCCGCGATGCTGATGACCGCGACGATCGGCTGGAACGGATCGATCCTCGGTGCGGCCCTCGCGCACGGCCCCGCCTATGGCGGCTTCGACATCTCATCGCCGACCGATCATCACAACGGCGGCCGCGAACTGCTGCTGACGTGGGAGCAGCCAACGGCGGTCGGTCTCGACATGCACGTTCGCGCCAAGGTGCTCACCCACACCAACGTGCCGATCACCTCGCACATCGACGTCTCCCTGGCGCTGCCCAACGGCCACACCTCCGGCTATCAGATGAGGCGGCCCGCGGTCGACTGCGACGGCACCCGATATGCGCTGGCGCTCGAGTACGTGTTCCCCAACCAGCTGACCGACATCTACGTGGCGACGCTGATGCGTTCGGGCGGCTCGATCGCCGTGCATGACTACGCGCCGACAGCGACGACGGTCGACTTCGAGCAACGGCCCAGTGTCGTGGCGAAGCGCAGCGGCTACGGCCCGGATCTCGACTACACGGTCGCCTGGGTGCACGACCTCACCAACAACCAACACGCGCTCGAGTTCAACCGCTACCGCGGCCACGCCAACTTCAACAGGTTCACCACGCGCAGCACCGGCTGTGGCGGTCTGTTCGCGACCAGCAGCGGAGAGACGGCGCTCGGCCATTCGTTCGACCTGACCTTGGCCAACGCCGGCGCGCTCTGCGGCTGGATCGCCGGTGCGCCGCTCAGCCTCCCCGTTCCGGGTTGCCCCGGTTGCACCCAGGGCGCGTCGAGCAACGTGATCCGGGGCTCACAGCTGAACGTCCTGGTGCCGACCAACGCGACGCTGGTCGGGGTGACGCTCGCCTTTCAGGGC
>JAGQRA010000462.1 GCA_020425885.1 Planctomycetota bacterium
CCGCAGCCTGCTGCGCCTGCCAAGGCGGTGCAGGCGCCGTCAACCACTCGCAAACGGGACATTCACCCTCGCCTTGCCAGTGCCCAGGGCCTTGCCGCTCCTCCAGATGAATAGTCCGGGCTAGACTTCCGGAGCCCGCCTCCAGGCCTCGATTCCGTCAGATCCCATGCACAGATTCCATCTCCGCGGTCTTTCGGCCGTACTGTTGTCGCTCGTCGCAGGTTCGTTCGCATCGGCCCAGAATGCCTCTGGCACCCCGACCGCGAGGCCCGCTCCGCCAGCCTTGATGAGTCTGTTCGACGTCTCGGCCGCGACGGTTCAAAGCCTCGATCTCCCCGACGCCGCCAACCCGCCCGAGATGTCGGTGGAAGTTGTGCTCGCCGGCCAGCCCGTGAACCTGGCGCTCGCGCAGTACGACGTGCGATCGCCGGCGTTCCAGCTGATCGAGAACGGCCTCGGCGGCCCCCGGCTGCTGCCGACCCCGGCCTGCGTGACCTACCGCGGCGCCATCCTCGGCGACCTCGGCAGCAGCGTCGCGGCGACCTACACCGGCGGCTCGATCACGGCCTACCTGCGCACGGGCACCGGTGAACTCTGGGTCGTGCAGCCGGTCAACGAGGTGCAGCCGACGGCAGGGCCGGGGCTCCACATCGTGTTCCGTGGCATGGACAGCGTGCAGCTGCCGGTGCGATGCGGGGTCAACACGCCCAGTCTGCCGGCGCCGACGGTGCCGGGGCTCGACGTGCTCTACGAGGCCGAGATCGCGATCGAGGCCGACTACCCGTTCTTCCAGCTCAACGGCAGCAGCACGACCAACACGACGAACGACGTCACCGGCATCGTCAATGCGATGAACATCATCTACGAGCGGGACGTCGACATCCGGCTCACGGTCTCGCAGCTGATCGTCAACACGTCGGCGGATCCGTACTCGACGAACATCGCCGGCACCTTGCTGACCCAGTTCCGCAACAACTGGAATGCGACCCATGGCAGCGTGGCGCGCGACTTCGCGCACCTGTTCACCGGGCGCAACATCGGCGCCGCCAGCGGCGGCACGATCGGCGTCGCCTACGTCGGCGTGGTCTGCAATCTCGGCAGCGCCTACGGCATCTCGCAGAATCGCTTCACCAGCAACTACGGCCGTCGCGTCGCCGTCACCGCCCACGAGATCGGGCACAACTTCGGCGCCGGTCACTGCGATTCGGCTTCGCCCTGCTACATCATGTGTTCGGGCCTCGGCGGCTGTAACAACAACGTTTCGCTGTTCAGCCCCTCGGCGCAGAACCAGATCATCGGCTTCCGGCAGACCCTCGCCTGCCTGACGACGATCACCTCGCCGCCGACCATCTCGAGCCTGTCGCCGACGAGCGTGAACACCGCCAATCCGGTGCCGGTGGTGATCACCGGTTCGGGTTTCGTCGGCGCGACGCGCGTCAACATCGGCTCCACCTGGTTGGCCGTCGGCGGCTTCCAGGTGCTCAGCGACACCCAGCTGCGCTTCACGCCGCCGCAGGGGCTGGCGCTCGGCTTCCACCTCGTCAACGTCGTCAACTCGGCCGGCACCAGCAACAGCGTATCGCTGTCGTTCACCGCGGCCGATCCCGCCGAACTCGTGGTTCCGTCCGTGGTCCTCGGTGGCACCACGGCGACCTGGACCATGGGCGGCTGGAACGGCGATCTGGGTTACCTCGTCATCAGCCTCGTCGGCACCTCGTCGCCGTGGCTGACGTTCAACCTGCTCGACAATCCGACGGTCCTGTGGCAGGGGCTGCTCGACGCTCGCGGCATGGCGACGTACTCGTTCCCGGTCCCAGCCGGTGTCTTCAACGGGCTGCGGGTCTACACGCAGTTGATCGACATCAGGATCAGTCCGCTAGGGGTGCGTAGCCTGTCGCCGATCAAGTCGACGCTCATCTTCCTGTAGGCCGGTTCCAGCAAACCGCCGCCCCGCCGCGACCGCAGATCCCGGGACCAGCTGAAGGCCCGTCCCGGGCCGGCTGGATGGGGGGCTCAGACGGCCGGAGGGGCTGTCGGGATTCGCCATCTCGCCGCTGGCATGCCCTCCCTGACCTCACCCGCCGGCTGCGGTCGGCAGCCGATCGAGTCCGGCGGTTGGCGGCCGGGTTCCGGTTCGGCCCCGCGGCGCGGTCCGGGATGGGGTACGTGTTCGCTGCCCGCATCGCTGCCGGAATCCGGTGCCGCGTCCCGCTCCGGTATGGATGGTTCGCGCGAAGTGTCGTCCTTGCTGTTGTCTTGCCTCACACACCGTAGTGCGGTGTGGGGGGGACGTAGCGAGACCAATCCGTTACGTGGGAATCGCGGTCGAGGCGCGTTACCGGCGCCTAATGTTCGCGAGATGGCAGCGAGCCTACCCGAACACCGCATTCCAACTCCGGATCGCACAGGATCAGCAATGAGAACCCGCTTCGTTTCCGCCCTGCTTGCACTGGCACTTCCAATCTGTGCGCAGGACCCCTCGGCCGAGGCCGAGAACAACTTCTACAAGGCCTTCTATCTCGAGAAGGGGGCCCGTGATTTCTCCGGTGCGATGGAGCTCTACGCCAAGTTCCTCGCCGCTGCCCCCGACCACAAACTCGCCAAGACGGCGGCGCAGCAGCAATTCGGCCTGCTCAACAAGACCGGCCGGACCAAGGAACGCGACGCGTTCCGCGAGAAGTACGCCGCTCTGCTGGGTGGAGCCGACGCCCCGCGCGAGCGCCCGGCACGCGGTGAAGACGAAGGCGACGCGGATGCGCCTCGCGGTCGCGACGAAGGTGATGCCCCGCGCGGGCGTGGCCAGGGTGGTTTCGGCGGTCGTGGCCAGGGCTTCGATCCGGCGGCCCGCACCGCCGAACTCGAGAAGGAGTTGGCCAAGGCGAAGGAGGACGGCGACGAGGAACAGGCTGCGCGCCTGACGCGACAGCTCGAGCGCATGAAGCAGTTCGCCGAGCGCGGCGCCCGCGGCCAGGGTGGCCCGGGACAGGCTGGTCGTGGCGGTTTCGGTCGGAGCACCAAGCCGCTCGCCGAGATGAACGAGGAGGAACTCGGTCAGTTCAAGTCCCGCCTCGAGCGCATGAGTGGCATGATCGATCGCATGAAGGAGAACCTCGGCGAGGAGCAGGCCAAGGCACTGCAGACGAACATGGATTCGCTGCAGAAGGCGCTCGATGGCGGCAAGCTCGAAGACGCCCAGAAGGCCTACGACAAGATCCGCGAATCGATGCCG
>JAGQRA010000463.1 GCA_020425885.1 Planctomycetota bacterium
CGAAACAGCGCGATCGGCGCGGCGGCGGCCGAGGTCGCGCTCGGCGAGAACGGCGGGCGGGTGCTGGCGACGATGGTGGTGCTGTCGGCCGCCGGCATCCTCAACACCATCTGCCTGGCGCCGCCCTACGTGCTCTATGCGATGGCGCAGGACGGTTGCTTTCCGGCCGCGTTCGGCCGCCTGCACCCGCGCTGGCACACGCCGGTCCTCGGCATCCTCGGCCAGGGCATCTGGAGCACGGTGCTGCTGCTGCTGGTCCACTTCGGCGCGGCGCCGTTCTACGCGGTGACGACGATCGACACGCTCGGCTACGTCTGCGACGGGGTCGTCTATGCCGACTGGCTGTTCTTCACGCTCTGCGGGATCGGGCTGTTGGTGCTGCGTCGCCGCGCCGCCACCGCGCGCCATCCGTTCGGCGGCTGGGTCGCGATCGCCTTCGCGCTCGGCGCGGCGGCGGTCACGATCGGGGCCGTGTTCGCCAGGCCGCTGCCGTCGCTCGTGGGCACCGGCCTCGTGCTGCTCGGGCTGGTCGCGCAGTGGTGGCTCGATGTCCGTGTGAAGAACTCCTGAACGCTCCCTTGCGTCCGCTTCATGGCGCGGTAAGAAGGGAACATTCGGTGTGCGCGCCTTCTGGGCGGTCGACCGTGACCCGTTGTGGAGAATGCTCCACAGCAGGTGGCGGTGACCAGAGGGACGGCTCGCACCGGACGTCTTTGTCTCGGTGGCGGTACGGGCTCCGGCCCGACCTGGGCTTCAGCTCTGTGGAGGGGCTTCTTGGACCGAATTCGCATTCGGGGTGGTCGTCAACTCGGCGGCACCGTCAGTGTCTCGGGCAGCAAGAACGGTGCGTTGCCGATCCTGGCCGCTTCGTTGCTGGTCGACGGACCGATCCTGCTGCGCAACATGCCGCAGCTCACCGACATCAAGAACCTGCTGCGGATCCTCGGCAAGCTCGGGGTCGAACACAGCTGGCGCGACGATGGCGCGCTCGAGATCGAGGCCAAGGACAAGACGCTCTACACCGCGCCGTACGATCTGGTGCGGACGATGCGCGCCAGCTTCGTCGTGCTCGGTCCGCTCTGGGCGCGCCGCGGCATCGCCCGCGTCAGCTACCCCGGCGGCTGCGTCTTCGGTCACCGCCCCGTCGACCTGCACCTGAAGGGGCTGGCCGGTATCGGCGCCAACGTCGAGGTCACCGATGGCTACGTGACGTTGTCGTCGCGGCCCAAGGGCGGTGTCGTCTTCCTCGGCGGCAACATGGGCTCGACCGTGCTCGGCACCGCCAACGTCGTCATGGCGGCGACGCTGGCCACCGGCACGACCTACATCGAGTCGGCGGCGATGGAGCCCGAGATCGAGGACCTGTGCCACTTCCTCAACGCCTGCGGCGCCCGCATCACCGGCATCGGCAGCCACCTGCTCGTCATCGAGGGCGTCGAGACGCTGACCGGCTGCGAGTGGACGATGATCCCCGATCGCATCGAGGCCGGCACGTTCCTGTGCGGCGCGGTGATGATGAACAGCGACGTCACGGTGCGGAACTGCAATCCGATGCACCTGATGGCGGTGATCGATCGCATCCGCGCCGCCGGTGCCGACATCGAGCTCGGCCGCGACTACCTGCGCAACGTCCCGACCGCCTCCGGGCAGCTCAACGCCGTCGACATCACGACGATGTCGTATCCGGGTTTCCCGACCGATCTGCAGGCGCAGTTCATGGCGCTGATGGCGCGCGCCAACGGCGTCTCCGTCATCACCGAGAAGATCTACCCGGAGCGCTTCATCCACGCTTCCGAGCTGCTGCGCCTCGGCGCCCGCATCCGCCGCGAGGGGCCGAGTGCGATCGTCGAGGGTACCGACCAGCTGCGCGGTGCGCCCGTCATGGCCAGCGACCTGCGCGCCTCGGCCAGCCTCGTCATCGCCGGCCTCGGTGCCCGCGGCGCCACCGACGTGCGCCGCGTCTACCACATCGACCGCGGCTACGAACGGATCGAGCAGAAGCTGCACGCCATCGGCGCCGACATCGAGCGCATCAGCGAGGGTTAGGGGGAAGTCGGCCACCGATCCCAGCGGCCGGCCGCGCGCTTGCGGGTTCATCGGCCGCGGTCGGCGGCACGCAGTTCCATCAGCACGCCTTTCAGGGCCTCGGCCTCCGCGGGCCGGGCGGTGTCGAGGTAGAGCCGCGCCAGTTGCTCAGCTGCACGCACCGCGCCGCCCCTCCGCCCGAAGGGCATTCGGCTCAGCCGTGAGCGCATCCCTTCGAAACCGGAGACAAGACGGGGCTCGGCCTCCGGTGCCTTGCCCTGTTGGCGCAAGAAGGCGCCGAGCCTGGCCTCGGCGGCGAATGGCCTCCAGTCATCGGGGCGTGCCGCCTTCAGGGTCTGCCAGGCTTCGCTCAGCAGAGTCTCGACGCCCTCCTCCACCCCGAGCTCGAGCTTGGTGGTGGCGAGGAGTTCGAGGGTCTCTGCCACGGCGGGATGAGCTCGGCCGAGGGTGGCGGTGCCGATGGCCAGCGCCTCCTGCAAGGCTGCCAACGCGGGATCCGCCTTCCCCTGCATGGCCAGGGCCCGGCCCAGGGTCGCGAGCGCCTTGGCGACATCGGGATGGCTGCGCCCGAACAGCGCCGAACGCGTTTCGACGGCCTTGCTCAGCAGTGCCTCTGCCTCCGGCGCGCGACCCAGTTCCAATAGCACCGCAGCGCAGTCGTGGAGCGAGTCGGCCGTGTCCGCATGCACTTCGCCGCAGGCGGAACGACGGATGACGAGCGCCTCGCGCGCCTCGCGCTCCGCGTCCTCCAACCTGCCGAGCGCCGCGTGCGTGTTCGCGAGGTTGTCGAGCGTCCTGGCGGAATCGGGGTGCTCGGGGCCGAGCAGTTCCCGATACATCGCCAGCGCTTCCTGATAGCCCTGCTCGGCCTCGACGTACCTGCCCTGCTCCGCGCGGTCGGCAGCGACGGCGTTGGTCGCATGCGCGATCCAGGAGTGCTTCGGTCCGGTCATGCGAATCGCCATCTCGAGCAGTTCCAGGTCGATCGCCTCCGCCTCGCGGATCTTCGACTGGTCGAACAAGATGAGGCTGAGGTTGTTCAGCGACTTGGCGACTTCGGGGTTGTCGATCCCCAGGAACTTCCTCCGCATCGCCAATACCCTACGCTGCGAGTCCTCCGCCGCCGCGAGTTCTCCTCGCCGCCACTCGAGGATGCTGAGGTTGTTGAGAGACTTGGCGACCAGCGGGTGCTCCGGCCCCAGGATCGCGGTCCGGATGCGCAGCGACTCGCGGTCCTGCTCCTCAGCCTCCGGGTACTTGCCCTTCTCCTGAAGCAGGAAGCCGAGGTGGTTGCGCACTTCGGCAACGGCGAGCGTGTCGCTGCCAAGCATCTTGCACCGCATCGCCAGGGCCTGGCGATAACCCGCCTCGGCGGCGTCGAGGTCGCCCTGATCGAACTGCAGCCCGGCGAGATCGAAGAGGGTCGTGGCAATGCTGTCGTGTTCCTCGCCGTACAGCCGGCGCCAGATTGCCAGGGCCCGTCGCTGCATGGCCTCGGCTTCGGCCAGCATGTCGAGTTCGCCGTACAGTCGGCCCAGCGTGCCCCGGATCTCCGCCTCCGCCTCGGGGTTGCCGCCAAGGTCCGTGTCGATGCTCTTCTCGGTCTTGGCGAGGATCTCGCGCAGGATCGTGGTGTCCCTTCCCAGGGCGACAGCCGGCCCGACTCCGCTCAGCATGTCCTCGAGGAATCTGGCGGTCTGCCGGCTCTTCGCGGCTTCCTCGCGGGCGCGATCCCGATCCCCCGACGTGATGTCGAGGAGATACAGACTCCAGAACGTCGACAGGACGAGAGCGGTGAACGCGATGACGACCGCGGCGGAGAACGAGCGATGTCGGCGTACGAACTTGGCCAGCGTGTACGTGATCGTGCGAGGCCGCGACTCCAGCGGTCGGTGGTGCAGGTAGCGGGTGAGGTCGTCCGCGAACGCCGCCACCGTCGCGAATCGACGGGCAACGTCCTTCTCCAGCGCGCGCAGCAGGATCGTCTCGAGGTCGCCGCGCAATTGGCTGGCGAGGTGGCGCGAGGCCGTGTCGCTGGCCTTGTCTGCGGCGGCCGAAGGCCGGCGAACCGCCACCGTCGGCCGCAGCGGCTCCTGTTCCCTGACCGCGCGCAACTGCTCCAACCACCCGCCGTGACCGGACGCGATCGGCAGGCAGCCGCAAAGGAGTTCGTAGAGCACGACACCGAGGGAGTAGATGTCCGAGCGCGAGTCCACCGGTTTGCCGGCCGCCTGCTCCGGGCTCATGTAGTCGGGCGTGCCCAGGATCTCGCTGGTCAGGGTGAGCGGGACGCGGTTGCCGTCGAGTTCCGATTGCTCGTTCGCGAAGTGCCGTGCGAGTCCGAAATCGATGACCTTCGGTTGCGGGCCCGCGCCTTCGTCCGCGACCAGGATGTTCGATGGCTTGAGATCGCGGTGGAGGATGCCGTGCTGGTGCGCGTGTTGCACCGCGTTGCAGACCAGAAGGAACAGCTCGACCCGCTTGGGCACGGAGAGCGCGTGCCGGTCCGCGTAATCGGTGATGCGCGGCGCAGGTTCGCGGCCGCCGGCGGCGGACACGAACTCCATGGCGAAGTAGGGTTGGCCCGCCGGTGTGGTCCCACCCGAGTAGATCCTCGCGATGCCCGGGTGGCTGAGGTTCGCCTGCGCCCGGCGCTCCTCCTCGAATCTCTGGGCCGAACGATGCGTCAGCGACACCGACGCCAGGATCTTGAGGGCAACGATGCGCACCTCGGGCGGCTGCTGCTCCGCGAGGTAGACCACGCCGAATCCGCCGCGGCCGATCTCGTGGCAGATCAGATAGTCTCCCACCAGTTTGTCGGGAGCATGGCTCGCCGGGCCGCGCACTGGCGATGCGGTGGCTTCGGCGAACGCGGCTTCGATGACGGCTCCCGCGACGATCGGGGGGCCGTCGATCGGATGGGGCGAAGCTGTGGCCGTTCCGGCCGGAGTGTCGTGCTCGAGGAGGGTCGTGAGGTCATGAAGTAGCTGCGCGTCGCCGCCGCATTCACGGTCGAGCCACGCGGCCCGTTCCGGTGCCGGCAATTGCACGGCGGTCGCGAACAGCTCGGCGAGGCGCCGATCCGGCGTCGAACTCACGGATTCTCCGTCGGCGGCGGCTCCGCGCTGGTCAGCGAAAGCTCGCGCTTCAGCCAGGCCCTGACGAAGCGCCAGTAGCCCTCGACGGTCGATTTGCCGATGCCCAGTGCCGATGCGATCTGCGGGTTGGTCATCCCGGCGAAGAAGCGGGCTGCAACGATTCGCGCATGGACCGGATATGCCTCGACGAGTCGCTGCAGAGCTTCGTCCAGATCGAGGAGGTCGATCACGCTCGTCGGCATCGCCTCCAGGTCACCGACTACGTCGAGTGACAGCGGCGCGATGCCACCGCCGCGTTTGGGGCCACGCTTCGCCCGCGCGTGGTCGACGAGGACCCGGCGCATGGCCGTCGCCATGCAGGCCTTGAACTGCAACTCCGGCAGACCGCGCAGGTGCTCCGGCAGTCTGCCCCAGGCCTCGTGCACGAGCGCGGTCGCCTGCAGTGTATGGCCCTTGCGCTCACCGGCCATGTAGGCCCGCGCGAGCACTCGCAGCTCGTCGTAGACCAACGACATCACGTCGGCCGGCAACGTCGGGTACCCCGCGCTGTCGTGCTCGGGCGGCTCGGCCGTTGGCTCAGGGCTTGAATCAGACGGCAAACTCATCGGCGCGTCGTTGCCCATCGGAGACTCGTCTGCAGGCCGGCCACGGTAGCTGCGGCTGCTGATGCCGACAAGCGGCAGGCCCGGGTCGCGCACGGGCACGGGCAGCAGGCGCGCAGATGATCCCGCGGTCGGTCCCGCTGGGACCAGACCCGTGCGCCGCGGTGGGGCGGGAATCTCGGGAATGGGCCAAGGTGGACGGCTGCAAATCACGCCTTTGGCGATGTGGGCCGCCGACCCGCGCCGACGGCCCGACCTCCAGCGACAGCCTGCCATGGAAACCGCCACAGTCTTCTATCGCCCCGTCGACGATCGGTCGGAAGGGGTCGAAGTCACCGAGTCCGGCCTCAGGAAGCTGATCACCCGTCGGGTCTTGGATCCGGATGGATTCCAGTACCGGAGGGCGGGCACCGAGAGCTGGCGTCACCTCGGAGAACTGACCGCGGCGCCGGAGCCGCCCTTGGCGCCGGTGGAATCGGTCTCGACTTCGCATGCGCTGATCCGTTGTCCCCATTGCCGTCGTCCTTTCCGCCTCGATCAGCGGCAGGAACTCGCCGGCAAACGGGCGCAATGCAACTCCTGCCGCGGTGTCTTCGTATTGCCGGAGCCCGGCCTGCAGTCGCCCACGCCCGGAGAGCACCTCGCCCCGCCGGTCGCCCCGCCGGTCGACGCGCCGGTCGACCTCGTTTGCGCGAACTGCGGCACCGCGCACCCCTGGCGCTGGGAACTCGAGGGCAAGACCGTTCGCTGCCGGAACTGTCGTGCGACATTCGTCGCCGAGCCGCCGCCGGGTGCCGTGGAACAGGAGAGCGAGTCGGATCGTGTCGTGCGTCTGCTGAACCGGATGGTGCAGGTGCAGAAGGACGCGATATCCGAGCACCGCGACGCGGCGATCAACTTCGTGCTCGGCGGTCTCGGCCTCATCGCGTTGGCTGCGATCGCGTCGTGGTTCTCCGGCCGGGTCATGGGCAATGGCATGGTCGTGTTCTACGGACTCGCGATCGTGGGGTTGGTGATGATGGGCCGTGGTACTGCCGCGCTCTGGGAGACCTTGTCCAAGGGCCTGAAGGCCGGTCTGGTCTGGGGCCCGGTGGCCCTGTTGGTCTTCACGTTGGTAGGGGTCTCGGTCGCTGCCGCCTGGGAACAGCGTGATCGGCAGGACAGGCTGGGGTCGAGCGCGCCCGCAGTGTCGATCGGCGCGCCGGACGAGCGAGCAGGCCCCGGTGTGGAGGAAACCGCAGAGAGTGAAGCGGCGGCGCCGAGCGTCGCGAGCGAACACTCAGGGGCTGAGCAGCCAACGATGGCGTTGGAAGCAGGCGCAGAGGAGAAGCCGCGAACGCCGGCGGCAGCGGATGCGGTGCTGTCGCCGCACGGCGTAGCTCCGACAGAAGGGGCGGCCGCACCCGGACGCAGGGATGATGCGGCACCGGCGCCACGTCCGCAGCCGTTGGACTACCTGCCGATGCGAGCGGGCACCGAGTGGACCTACCGCCGCACGATCCCCGAATCCTGCACCGTCCCGTTCTCGCCGACCTTCCTCAATTCACCGGGGGTTCTCGGTCATTCCGCCACGCACGGCTGTTGGCGCTTTCCGGACGGCGAGGAGAGCTTCTCCATTCGCGTGATTGCTGTGAGGTCGTCGACCGACGCAGAGCGGATCGGCGTGATCGCGACGAGCGACGTGGGGTCGATCACCTGGTTGCCGCCGGTGAACCTGGCCGAGCGACGGCTGCGGATCGTCGCCAACAGGGCCGGGTTCGCGATCGCTTTCGAAGGCCTGTTCGACGCGAATGAGCCCGATGGACTCGGCGTGGGTTGCTGGTGGGCACGCGAGAACCACTTCACCCGGGAGGTTTCGGTTCCGGCTGGCACGTTCCCGAAGGCTCGGCAATTCACCGAGCACCACTATGCAACCGACTTCACCCCGGCGTTCACGACCCGCAGCTGGATCGCGCCCTTCGTCGGTCTGGTCAAGTACGAGCTGATGGACGCGGATCGTGTCGTGCTCATGACCGTCGAGCTGACGCGCCATGTGCCGTGAGCCTGTCGGCGCCGGGGTCCCGGCTCGCAAAGCTGTATTACCCGTCACCTGCGTTGGACAGCGCGTGGCTCGCCTCGCCAGAAATGGACCGATCCGTCGGATGACCCGGTGACCACGGCGTGATCGTCGGGCGTCCACGCTACCGACCAGAAGCCGGCCCGCGACGTGTCGTCGCCGAACCTGTCGAGCGTTGGTTGCTCCAGCTTCAGCATGCGGGTTCCGGTCCTCCAGTCCCACAGCATCAACGTGTCGGCCTCCACCGAGGCGAGGCGCTGACCATCGTGAGAGAACGCGGCGTCGCGGACGCCTTCCTGGTGCCCGATCAGCTCGACGATGATCTCGCGTGCTCGAGGTCGTAGATCCCGAGGGTGCGCTCATCGCGAGATACCAGGATGGCGCGCGTACCCTGCGCCGCGATTCCTCTGATCCATCGGGTCGGCATGGGGGAAACACGCTGCGCCGTCGAGCCGATCACACGATTCGCCGAGGCCCACAACATCTCCGGGTGCCCGCTCGGGGGCAGGTGCAGGTGGAACGCGCGCTCGCCGCCGGACAGGTCGAATGGCGTCGGTGCAACCTGCCAATCCCCACGGTCGAAGTTCAGCACGAACATCTCTTGCCGACCGAAGACAACAGCTGCGTTCGGCTGGCAGGCGAGCCGTAGCTCCGGCTGAGTGCATGCCTCGAGTGCCTCAGCCGGCAACCGATAGGTAGAGGTGCCGATCCCGTCGCGCCACGACAACAGCTCCTCTGCTTCCAGCCAGACCATCGACCGACCATCGCGGCTAGCCGTGAGCAGTTTCGCGCGCGTCTGCTGCGGGTACCAACTGGCGGCTTTGTCCTTGCCGACGAAGACCGGCGTCTGGTCCGGCAGGGTTGCGAGCACGCTTCCCTCGGCCAGGATCGAAAGTCCCAGGATCGGGCGGTTCGCGATACGGAGCACATCCGTGTCGTCCGCCTGCACCGGCCATTCGCGCACAGTCGTGTCGTCGGAGGCGGAGAACAGCCGGCCGTTCGGCGTGAACGCCACGCGGTTCACCCGGCTCCGATGTCCACGCAGAACGCGGATCGGTCGCCCGTCGGGGATCGCCCAGAGTCGGATCGTGTTGTCCCATGAAGCCGAAGCCAGCATCGTTCCGTTCGGATGGAACGCGACGCTCGCGAGTTCGCGATGGTGCCCCAAGAGAGTCTTCTGGACGGTCAGCGCTGGAACGTCGTACAGCTGGACCTTGCGCGTGGTCGTGCCGACGGCCAGCAAGGTCGAATCAGGTGAGAACGCCACGGCATTGACGGCACCGGTGGTGCGGTCCTGGGCCGCCTGAATCAGGCGGGATTCCGTCACGCGCCACAGCACGACGCGGCCGTCGTCGCCACCGGACGCCAGCCAGCGGCCGTCGCCACTGGTCGCCAGGTCGGTTATCGGCTGCGAATGGGCGCTGCTTGCGAGTGCGACGGGCTCACCGGTGCGTGCGTCGTGGAGAGCCAGCACGGATCGTGGGGTGCCATTGAAGACGCCGCCGCCGACGGCGAGCCAACGACCGTCGCGACAGTAGGTCGCCGCGTAGAGGATGCGGTAGTTGACGCCGTCCTGCTCGTGCTGATCCCACATGGACCTCCCGTCGCTGGCATACACGCGGACGTTGCCGTCGAACGATGCCACCGCGAACTGCGCCGCGTCGGGACGCCAGGTGACGGACCACGCAGTGGGCTCGCTGGCCGGAGGATTGTGAACCGTGACTCCGGAGGGCGCGAAGGGATCGACGTCGAACATCGTCGTGGTGCCGAGTCGTGTGCCCACGAGCAGCGATTTCCCCTCTGGTCCGATGGCCAGCCCCGATACGCGCTCATCGAACCCGTCCTGGGTGCGGATCTGCTGCGCCGCCTGGCCGGACAGGTAGTTCCATTCGAAGCCACGCAGGTGGTCCGGGATGTCGTCGAGACTGCGCGCGAGGGTGTCGCCGTCCTCGGCCATGAGTGCCCCTTCCGCCGCGCGGAGATTGGCCAGCATCGACTTGTGCTCCAGTTCCAGGCGGGCCCGCTCCGCGACGGCGAACGCCAGGTAGCTCACCGTGGTCATGACGATCAGGCCGATCACGAACAGCGCGATCGATCCTGCGGCGACAAGGTGTCTCCGGATCAGCTTGCGGAGCAGATAGGTGGTCGTCTCCGGCTGGGAGCGGATGGGGCGATGGTCGAGATGTGCTTGCAGGTCCGCGGCGAGCTCCTGCGCCGACTGGAACCGTCGAGCCGGATCCTTGGTGAGCAGGCGGTGCAGGATCGTGTCCAGGTCACCGCGCAGGACCTTCGCGAGCGTCTTCGGATCGGTGCCGCGTGCTGCCGCATCGATCGTGGTGATGGTCGATGCGGCGCGGCTCGCGCGGGCGGGCTCCTGCAGGCGGGAGGCGATCAGGCGGCTGACCGATGGTTGTTCGCCAGGCGAAGCCGGAAACGGATTCGAACCGGTGAGCAGCTCGAACAGGATCAGTCCCAATGCATAGAGGTCCGATCGCGCGTCCACACGTTGGCCGTCGAGCTGCTCCGGGCTCATGTAGGTCAACGTCCCGACCAGCTCCCAGCTCAGGGTGAGCGCGCCTTCCTCGGTGTGTGCGACACCGAAGTCGATGATCTTGGGTTGCGCGGTGGCGCCGGTCTCATCGACGAGGATGTTCGACGGTTTCAGGTCGCGGTGGACGATGAGCCGGTCGTGCGCATGCCCGATCGCGTCGCAGACCTCGAGGAACAACCCGATCCGGTCGCGCACGGCCAGACCGTGTGCGTCGGCGTGTTCGACGATGGTGGGGGTTGGGCGATCTCCGCCCGGCCCGGGGACGAACTCCATGGCGAAGTAGGGCTCGCCAGTCGGGATCGTGCCGCTCTTGACGAACTGCGCGATGCCGCGGTGGTGGAGATGGGCCAGCGTGTTGCACTCGAGCAGGAAGCGGTCCTTGCGGCGGGTCCAGGAGGAGCTGTCCGGCAGCACCTTGAGCGCAACGAGGCGTCCTTCCGGACGTTGCTCGGCGAGGTAGACGATGCCGAAGCCGCCGCGGCCGATCTCCGACCTGATCTTGAACTCGTCGACTTCGTCGCCCGCCTCGAGCGGCGAGACGGGGCTCGTGCTCAGGTCGAATGCGACCGCCACGTCGTCCGCGTCGATCGCGAATCCGTCGATCGCCCGCGCCATCGGACTCGCGGTGTCGAGGTCGTTGCGCAGCAGCGCCTCGACCTCGAGGCGCAAGGCCGCGTCGCCGCCGCATTCCCTGTCCAGGATCGCGGGCCGGTCGGGGGGCGCGACGACGCGAAGCATCTCGAAGAGCACCTCGATGCGCGGGTCAAACGGGTCGATCATCGCCGGGCGGCGCCTCATCGGGCGGCTCGAGCAGACGCATGAGATACGCACGAGCAGTGCGCCACAACGACTCGGCCGTCGACTTGCTCTTGCCGATCGCCGATGCGATCTCGCTCATGGTCATGTCCGTGAACAGCTTCATCTCGGCCACGCGCGCGTGGTCCGGCTTGTGCTCCGCGAGCGTGCGCAGGGCATCGTCGAGGTCGATGATGTCGACGCCGTCTTCCATTCTGGCGCCCAGCTCCACGCCGGATTCGATCGCCATCAGCCTGACCTTGCCGCCGTGGACCTCGGCCTGCTTGCGGCGCGCGTGGTCGACCAGCAGGTTGCGCATGGCCGTGGCAAAGAGTGCTTTGCCGGGAGGATCTTGCCGGCCCGTCGATCGATCGGCGAGACGCAGCCACGCCTCATGGACGAGCGCCGTCGGCTGCAGGGTATGGCTGCGACGTTCACCAGCCATCAGGCGAGCGGCGATGGCGCGCAGTTCCGCGTAGATCGAGGCAAGGGGATCGGGCTCAGCATTGCCAGGGTCCTCCGGTGGCGGAGTAATCATCGTCCTCAACTCGGGAGGTCACGCTATCGGGGTGGTTGTGGAGGGGCAAGGGCAAGGACGAGAGGGCGCGGTGAGGCAGGCCTATGGGGTCACGGCCTCTGCCGGCTGCGGAGATTCTCGAGATTCCACCAAGGGAGGTACGGCGCGTTCTCGCCTCACCAAACATGAACAAGGTCTCGTCTCGGCAGGGCGCCACCTTCGTTCTCAGCCTCGTGAACTCCACCTCCTGCAGGAGACCCGCCATGACGCGCTCGCTCGCAGTACCGCTCCTCTTCTCCCTGACCCTCGCAGGTGCGGCCCGCGGCCAGTTCGGTGGCAGCGGCGCTGACGGTGCCTTGCAGCCGACGGGCAACATCGTCCTCGATACCTCAGGGCGACCCGCCGGCTGGAGCTTCACGACGATCGACATCCCCTGGGGTGTCGTCGTGCGGCTCCAGGGGTCCAATCCGGCGATCCTGCGTTGCACGGGCTCGGTGTCCATCCAGGGCGGGCTGATCGCTGACGGCTTCGCCGCTTCCGGCGCTTCACCCGGCGCCGGCGGACCGGGCGGCTATCCGGGCGGCCAGCCGGGCCAGGTCGGAGGTGGGCCAGCCGGGGGGCGAGCGGGTTCCATGGCAGGAGGGTGGTGGTTCCCGGCCGGGCCCGGCGGTCACTCGTCGTACTACGGCAATGCACGACCGTTCGACCTGCGCGGTGGAAGCGGTGGCGGAGGTGCCACCTACAACGGGCCCCTCTACGGGCAGTATGGGGGGCATGGCGGCGGCGGCGTCGTGGTCTTGCTCGCCGACGGCGACATCACGGTACAGTTCTCTGGCGCAGTGACGGCCAACGGTGGCGGCGGTAGCGGCTCGGACAATGCGCCGGGGGCCGGTGGCGGCGTGCTGATCCGTTCCGCCTCGAGTGTCGCCGTCCTCGGCACCGTTTCGGCGGCAGGAGGTCCGCCGCCGAGTTCCTACTTCCTTCGCGGCGACGACGGCTTCGTTCGGATGGATGCCTGGGGCGACCTGCCCGACATCCGAGGCGCGCTGTCCATTGCACCGCCCGCGACGCTGCTCGCTCTGCCGAGTCTCGCTTCGACGACTCCGATGCTCGGCTCGACCTGGGTTCATGCCGTTGCCAGCCTGCCGAACGACACCGTCTTCGTCGCGTTCTCTCTGGGGACCGCGACGATCAACCTCGGCAATCTCGGCGTGCTGGGCATCGATCCCTACGGCGGAATCGTGACGCTCGGATCGGCGGTGGTGCCGCCCATCTTCCCGTTCGGTGCCGACCTCGACGCTGCCATCTACGTCGCCGTTCCGGCCAGTCCGATCTACGCGGGCCTTGCCCTGCACACGCAGGCGATCGCATTGCTGACGACATCGCCGAGCGGGCCAAGGCTGTCCAATGTCGTGCACGGAGTCGTTCAATGACGCCGCTGCGCTGTGCCATCGCGGCGCTGTTCGCCGGGCCAGTCCTTCTGATGTCTGCCGTCGGCCAATGCTCCACGCAATGGCTGCCGGGTGAAGCGGTTCCAGGTACGAGCGGTCGAGTCGATGCGGCGACGACGTGGGACCCGGATGGACCGGGCCCGATGCAGCCGGTCGTGGTGGTCGGCGGTCCGGAGTTCAAGACTGCCGGCAATGTCGTAGCCAACGGCATCGCGCTCTACGATCCGGTTACCGGGGGCTGGTCGGCGTTGAGCTCCGGCGTGGCGCTGGGCCCGACCGTGGAAGGTCGAGTCAACGCTTTGACGACGCTGCCGAACGGCGGTCTCGTTGCGGCGGGATCCTTCTCCACGGCGGGTGGCGTACCCGTGCAGAACATCGCGCGCTGGAATGGCACGAGCTGGTCGGCGTTGGGCAGCGGGTTGAACAGTGAGGTCCGGGCCCTGGCGACTCTGCCGAACGGAGACCTGGTCGCGGCAGGGGACTTCTCCGTCGCCGGCGGCGTGTCCGCCAGCTTCGTCGCCCGTTGGGACGGCAGCAGCTGGTCGGCGCTGGGCTCCGGCATGAACACGCGAGTCAGTGCCCTGACGACGTTGCCGAACGGGGATGTCGTCGCGGGTGGCGTTTTCACCACGGCGGGCGGCTTGCCCGCGAACAGGATCGCACGTTGGGACGGTACGACCTGGTCAGCCATGGGTGCGGGCATGAACAACGAAGTCATCGCCCTGACGACGTTGCCGAATGGGGACGTCGTCGCGGGTGGCAGCTTCAGCACGGCGGACGGTGTGTCTGCCAGACGCATCGCGCGTTGGAATGGCACCGCCTGGTCGCCGCTGGGCACGGGGATGAACCAGGTCGTCTGGGCCCTGACGACGATGCCGAACGGAGACCTCGTTGCCGGCGGCGCATTCGGTACGGCGGGAGGCGTGTCGGCCAGTCGGATCGCGCGCTGGAGCGGCGCCGCCTGGTCGGCGCTGGGGACCGGGATGAACGACATCGGCGTCTTGGCGCTGACGCCGCTGCCGAACGGCGACCTCGTTGCGGCGGGCAACTTCAGCGCGGCCGGTGGAGTGGCCGCCAGCCACACAGCACGCTGGAGTGGCAGCCGCTGGGCGGCGCTGAATACCGGGACGAATGGTTGGGTGGACGCCTTGACCACGCTGCCGAACGGGGACCTAGCGGCGGGCGGGCTGTTCACGACGTTGGCGGGTGTTGCCACCAACGGAGTGGCGCTCTGGAATGGCGTCAACTGGGTGGGGCTCGGCACCGGAATGAACGGGCGCGTCACTGCGATGGCGACGCTACCGAATGGCGATCTCGTGGCCGGTGGAGTCTTCACTACCGCGGGTGGCGTGGCCGCGAACCGGATCGCTCGCTGGGATGGCTCGAACTGGTCGGCCCTCGGTACGGGGTTGAACGACTTCGTCTCGGCCATCGCAGCGTTGCCGAACGGGGACGTCGTTGTGGGGGGAGTGTTCACCACCGCAGGTGGTGTGGCCGCGAACCGGATCGCACGCTTCGACGGTGCCAGTTGGTCGGCGCTGGGCTCCGGGATGAATGATCGGGTCACGTCACTGGTGACGTTGCCGAACGGCGACCTCGTGGCAGGTGGCTGGTTCACCACGGCGGGCGGTGTGTCCGTCAACCATGTCGCGGTCTGGGATGGCACCGGCTGGGCGGCGCTGGGCACCGGCATGGATGGCGACATCTGGGCGCTGACGATGCTGGCGAACGGGGACCTGTTGGCGGGCGGCTACTTCTGGACCGCGGGCGGTGTGCCTGCCAACGGCATCGCGCGCTGGGGCGGCAATGGCTGGTCGGCGCTGGGTGCGGGCATTGACGGTTCGGTCAACGCGGTGACGGTGCTGCCGAACGGGCACGTCGTGGCGGGCGGCTACTTCTCGACGGCTGGCGGAATACCGGCAAACCAGATCGCGCGCTGGGATGGCACGAATTGGTCGGCGCTGGGCGCGGGCCTGAACGGCGCGCCATTTGCCCTCCGCGCGCTACCGAACGGAGATCTCATGGCGGGTGGGATGTTCACGACGGCTGGCGGACTCGCGTCTGCCTACCTCGGTCGTCTCACCACCACGTGCCCGGCCAGTACTGCGCCCTACGGTAGCGGCTGCACGGGATCCGGCGGCCAGCTGACCCTCACCGCCGACAACCTGCCGTGGGTGGGCAGCACGTTTCGCGCTTCGGCGCACGGCCTGCTGCCCGGCTCGTTGGCCGCCGCGGTGATCGGCTTCGCGCCGCAGAACGTGCCGCTGTCGACTCTGCACCCGAGCGGCGGACTCGGCTGCGACCTGCTCGCAGCCGTCCA
>JAGQRA010000464.1 GCA_020425885.1 Planctomycetota bacterium
ACGAGCTGGCGGCCGGCGCCGCCGAGCGCGGCCTGGATGCCGACGCGACCGCGGTTGTGCTCGAGCAGCAGCTCGGGCGCCGCTATGGCCAGCGCGTTCTTGCCGGCGAGCGCCAGGCGGGCGCCGACGCGCAAGGCCGCGCGCGCGCGTTCGATCGCCCGGTCGGCCTGCGCATGGTGTGACGGGGTCGTGTCGACGACGATGTCGCCGGCGACGAGTTCGATCGCGGTCGCGGTCGGGATCGTCTCGGTTCCGGCCAGGTCGCGCAGCGGCTCGCCGCGTTCCTTGTGCGCCGCGATCGCCGCCGCGTCGAGGCCCGTGCGCGCATAGGCGGTGGCGGTCGAATCGGTGACCGCGAGCAGCAGCAGGCGCGACGCGTCGAGCTGGCGCAGGAACTGCCGGCCGACCTGGCCAGGGCCGATCAGGTGCACGGTCGGGCGGCGTCCCGGCGACTGTCCCGAAGAACGGAATCCCACGGTGTCCGGACCTGCTTTCGATGCCGTGGTGAGAGAGAGACGGCCGCCGTGTGCGATCGACGCAGCGGCCGGAGTGATTGGATCGTGAACCATCGGAGTCTACCTCCGGGCCCGTTCCAGGCTCCGCGACCAGCGGGCGAGCCTGCACGAACGCACCGCGCGTTCGCGTCAAGCTCATCTTTCGGCCCTCGAAGGGACTGGCCGCGGGAGTTGGCACCGGCTCGCCGCGTCGCGGCTCGTGGTTGCCCCAGCGTCGTCGGGCCCGTCCCTCGGCTGGTCTGGATGAGTTGTGTGGCGCCTTCTAACGCGCGACGCGCGGTGATGTCAAGGTGAGTATGACTCGCGCCGCGACCGCGGCCCGCTTGTGCCCTGTGTCCGAAGTCCTTCACAAGTGCTGCCGGCCCTGGACGCCGCACGCGACCTCTTCCGGCGCCTGCGGCGCCGTCGAGAGGTTGTCTGTTCCTCGACAGGATGATTGGAACATGCCTTCGTCACAGCGCCTTGCGAGCGACGCCCATGACTCGCCGACATTTGCAGACAACTCCAGACACAGGGCACTAGCATTGGCCGGCCGCGCACCCGCCGCATGACGTCGATTCCCGACTCCCCGTCCACCTCACCTGCCGTGCTCGACTGGCTGCGCCAGTGCCGCGACCTGCTCGGGCTGCCGGCCGTGCAGAGCGAAACGGCCACCGACGAAGCGGTGCCGGTCGACTATGCGAAGTGCCGTCAGGTCTGGGCCGTGACCTGCAAGAAGGTCCGTGCCGAGCTCGGCTCGCTCGAGGCCGCGATCCTCGAGCGCTTCCGCGGCTGCCGGGCCTTCGGCGCCCTCTGCAGCCGCGTGCGCCGACTCGACGAGGTCCTCGGCGGTTTCGACGGCGACCTCGACGGCATGCTCGGCGGGGCAGAGGCCGCGACGACGGCGAGCGAACGCGGCGAACGTCACGCCGAGTTGGCGTCCTGCATCGCCCGCTACCAGGAGCGCGCGGCGCAGGACGATCTCATCACCCGCGTGCAGACCAATCCGTTCCGGGCCGTCACCGTGCAGCCGATCCTGATCGCGACGCTGGCGGCGCTGCACAAGCGTTTCTGCTGATCCGCACCATGAGCTCCAACGACATCCCTCCGGAGCAGGCGCAGTGGACGGCCGAGACGTTCGGCCTCGACATCGAAGACCTGCTGTCGCCCGCGATCCAGACGCCGCCGATCGCCTGGCCGACGCCGGCGCCGCGCCGATACACGGCCGGCGGGTTCGTGCTCGGGCCTGAACAGCTGAACGCGCACCTGACGACGGGTGACGGCGAGCTGACCTACGATCCGCCCGCCGACACCAGGCTGCCGGTCGGCGCGCATCGCATCACGGTCAGGAGCGCCGCGACCGAGGCCTTCGAATCCGCCGAACACGGCGTCGAGTTCGTCGTGCTCAAGGCCGAGGTGACGATCACCTGGCCGGCGCCGGCGGCCGTGGTCGTCGATCCGCAGGCCGGCGGCTTCCGGCTCACGGCGATGCAGCTCGCGGCCGTGACCGAGCCGCCCGACGTGCCGCTGCGCTACTCGCAAGCGATCGACACCGTGCTCGCGCCCGGCAACCACGCGCTGATCGCCGACGTCGCGGAGCCCGAGAACTACGAGGCCGCGCCGATCACCAGGCAGCTCGTCGTCAACAGGTGCGTGCCGGTCATCGCCTGGGCCGCGCCCGCTCCGCGTGAATTCGTCGCCGGCGGCTACCCGCTGTCCGCGACCGAGCTCTGCGCCGTTCAGCCCACGGGCGGCGGCGCGCTGACCTACGATCCTCCGGCGGACACCAGGCTGCAGCCGGGCGTACATCGACTCACGGTTCGCAGCGCCGTCGGCGCGCTGTGCGAACCGGCCGAGGCCGCCGTCGAGTTCACGGTGACGAGGGTCAAGGTGACGATCACGTGGCCGCAACCGCCGGCCGTCGTCGTCGACCCGCTCGCCGGCGGCTTCAAACTCACGGCGACGCAGCTTTGCGCCGTGACCGATCCGCCCGACGTGCCGCTGCGCTACTCGCAAGCGATCGACACCGTGCTCGCGCCCGGCAGCCACGCATTGACCGCGGAGGTCGCCGAACCCGAACGCTGCGAAGCGGCACCGGTCACCGTGCAGCTCACCGTCGCCAGGTGCGTGCCGGTCATCGCCTGGACCGCTCCGGCACCACGCGAGTACGTTGCCGGCGGCTACTCGCTGTCCGCGACCGAGCTCTGCGCCGTGCAGCCCGTAGGCGGCGGTGCGCTGATCTACGATCCGCTGCCGGACACCAGGCTGCAGCCGGGCGTGCACCGACTCACGGTCAAGAGCGCCGCCGGCGAACTGTGCGAACCGGCCGAGGCGTCCGTCGAGTTCACCGTGACCAAGGCCGTGGTGAAGATCACGTGGCCGCAGCCAGCAGCGGTCGACGTCGTCGCCGGCGGCTTCGTGCTCGGTCCGGCCCAGCTCGCGGCCACGACCGAGCCGCCGAACGTGAAGCTGCGTTACTCGCCGGCATCAGGCACGCGCCTCGGTGCCGGCGAAGGCGAGCTCGTCGCCGAAATCGCCGAGCCCGAGCTCTACGAAGCCGAGGCCGCGCGCGTTCGCCTGCCGGTGCGGAAGCTGGTGCCGAAGATCGTCTGGAACACGCCCGACCCATGCGATCATCTCGACGGCGGTTTCAAGCTCGGCGCGACCCAGCTCGACGCCACGATCACGCCGGGTGCCGGCGCGTTGGTCTACACTCCAGCGGCCAACACGGTGCTGGCGCCCGGCGAACACGAGCTGCGCGTCGAAGCCGCCGCGACCGATCTCTGCGAACGCGCAGTGCAGAGCGTGAAGTTCGTCGTGCGCAAGGCGCGCCCGCGCATCACCTGGAACACGCCGGCCGACGTCGTCTACGTTCCCGGCGGCTTCGTGCTCGGCGCCACGCAGCTCAATGCGAGCGCCGACCTCGCCGGCGTCACGTTCAAGTACACGCCATCGGCGAACACCAAGCTCGATGCCGGCGAACACGTGCTGAAGGTCGAGTCGGCGACGCCGGACACGTTCGAGTTCGCGCCGGTCACCGTGAAGCTGAAGGTGAAGAAGGCGACGCCCGTGATCACCTGGCAGCCGCCGGCCGCCGGTATCGCCGGCGCGGCCGGCTACGCGATCGGCCCGGCGCTCAACGCCGTGCGCACGGTCGGCGAAGCCAACCTGGTCTACTCGCCGGCCGGCGGCAACCTGCCCGCCGGCGAGCACCAGCTGACCGTCGAGCACCCCGAGTCGACGAACTACGGCTACCTCGCCGTGTCGGTGCGACTGAACGTCTACGCCAGCGCGCTGGCGCAACAGGCCTTCGAGGCGCAGCGCCTGGGCGGCTTCAAGCCGACCAAGCCGCTCGATCCGACCATCAAGGCCAACTGGGACAACGATGCCGGCGGTCTGAAGACGCAGTCGCAGCAGCTGATGCGCGACATGCAGGACATGACCGGGCCGGAGATCCAGCAGTACATGGACGGGCTGACGCCGAAGGCCGACCGCGACCAGCAGAACGGCACGTACCCGTTCTACATGTGGAAGCTGCCGAACGGGCTGCAGGTGCGCTACAAGCCGATCGGCGACAAGCACACCAACCCGGATGGCAAGTCGCCGGTGCCGATGTTCTGCGTCGAGGTCCGCAAGCCGACCTGCGTCGGTTTCTCGAAGAAGCCGCAGGACATCGCGACCAAGGTCAGCATCGGTGGCGAGCTCGGCCCGGTCGGCCCGGGAGAGACCCCGGTGCCGCAGGGGCTCGGCGCCAATCAGGTCAGCTACGTCAATGGCAGCCAGGCGGCGACGCACCTCACCTGCCGGCAGAACAAGGTCGCGCAGGTGATTCACGCCGCTGGCGGCGACATTCAGCATGGCGTGGCGTTGACGCCCGAGTTGCTCAACGTGCGCCTGCAGCCCGGGGCCGGCAAGATCACACTGACGCCGGCGGCCGGCACCAAGCCGCCGATCGGCGACAACCAGACCGTGCGCATCGACGCCGACGCCACGTCGCGTTTCGGCGCGGCGACCGCGAACGTGGTGATCCACGTCAAGAAGGCGAAGCCGCAGTTGTCGTGGCGGCCACCGGCGGACGTCGACTGGGTGCCGGGCGGCTTCAAGTTGTCGGCGACGCAGCTCGCCGCCACCGTCGATCCCGCCGACCTCGCCGCCGCGATCGTCTACGCCCCGGCCACCGGCGCGGCGCTGGCACCGGGCCGACACACGCTCACGGCGAAGATCGCCGCCGCCGCCATCTGCGACGAGGCCAAGGCCGAGGTCGAG
>JAGQRA010000465.1 GCA_020425885.1 Planctomycetota bacterium
GAGCAACCGCAACGGTCGGTAACGCTCGCCGAGCGGCTGGCCGATGCGGCGGTCGGGCGCGCGCGCCGAACCGTGCAGCGCGTCGATGCCGGCGCCGACCCGCAATGCGCGTTCGACGTCGGCACGCAGCTCGGGCTGATCGCGGCACAGTTCGTCGAGTTCGATCGGGTCGCCATCGGCGGCGCGTGCCATCGCCCGCGCGACGAGGTCGGTGAGGATGGCGGCGGCGTCGCGGCTCACGAGTTCGCCTCCGGGTCGGCGCCGAGCCCGCGCGCGGCGAGGCGGACGGCGAGGTGGGCCTTCACGGTATGGAACGCCTTGCGCGCGGCGTCACCGGTCGGGAACGCGAGCCGCGCGGCGATCTCGTCGAAGCCGGCCCTGTCCTCGAGGCGCAACGCCAGCAGCGCGCGTTCGCGGTCGGTGAACGCCGCCAGGACCTCGCGATAGATCGCCTGCGCCTCGTGCTCGAGCGCCGCCGCCGATGGCGTCCGATCATCGGTGACGCCGGCCGTGTCGGCGCCGTGCTCGTCGTGACGTCTGGCGTCGCGGATACCGGCGTGGTGATGGCGCAACAGGTCGGTCAGCCGGTGTTCGACGAGCGTCGCCAGCATGCCGATGAACGCCTCCTCGTTGCTGGCCTGCCAACGGTCGAGTCGGGACACGACCTCGACGAGCACCTCCTGTACGACATCGCCGGTGCTCAGGCGCGCCAGCGCCTGAGCACCGGGGCGTCGCAGCCGGCGCTGGATCTGATGATGGACCAGCCGACGCACGTCGGGCAGCACGTGTCCGGCGACCCGGTCGCGAGCGGCCGGATCGCCGGCCGAAGCCGCGGCGAGCAGGGTCTGCAGGGAGGACATGGCGATCGGTGTGGCGGCGGCGGTCACTCCTGGGAACCGAACGCGCCGGCAGGGTTCGGAGACGAAATCGGCCTCAACATAGCGACCGCAGCGGAGCCGTGGTTTCTGGCCCGCTGTTTCCTCCGGATCGGGCGGCCGCATTCGGTTCCTCGGTGTCTCGAAATCACCACCACAACCACAACCGACAGAGGACACCGATGAGGATCGTCTCCGCGCTCTCACGCCTGCTCTTCACCCTGCCGCTCGCCTGCGCCGCGCTGGCGCAGACCGGCTTCGATTCCGCGTTCTATCGTTCGCTGCTGGCGACCGGGCCGGTTCCGCCCGGCGCCACCTGCGACCTCAGCACGGTCGGCTTGCCGATCATCGGCACCACGCCGGTCGTCACGCTGCGCACTCCCGGCGGCATGCTGTCGGGCTTCATGGTCGACCTCACCGCCAACACGGGCACCCCCTTCCCGTGGGGCTCACCGTGCTTCCCGGCGGGCTACACGTTGATGCCGTACCTGCCCATGGGCGGCGGCATCTCCGTCGTCACCGTCCCCGACCCGTTCGGCCACAGCACCCTGACTCTGGACATCGCCAACCAACCGGCGCTCGTCGGGCTCGAACTCGGGATCCAGGGCTTCGGCATCACGCCGTGCACGGATGTCATGCTGTCGGAGCTCCTGCTCGCCAGGGTCGGACTCGGGCTCGCGGGTCCGACACAGTTCAGGACTACGCTCGGGCCCGTGGCGATTCCGGGCGGCGGCTCCTACTTCAGCATCACCGGCTCCGAGGCGCCGATCTACATCGCCGACTTCGCGGCTCCGGTGAACGTCATGGTTGCGGTGCAGGCCGGCCTGTCGGTGTGGTTGACCGATCAGAACGGTGTCACGCTGGCTGCCGTCCCGACCCCCGGTGGGATGTTCCGGCTCAACCTCGCGGCCGGCACCGGTGTCTGCCTGCGCAACCCGAACGCCACGCCGATCAGCGTCAGCTGGCGGATCGGGTTCCCGTAGCGACGCGCCGCGGCCACCGGCTGGCGCGGGTCGGCGGCTTGCGTGCCGTGCTTGGGGAGGTCGTGTTCCTCATGCCGGCGGGGCGGGCTACCCTCACGCCGATGGACCACTCCGAACGCGCCGTGCAGCATCACTACCGCCGTCCCGAACTGCTCGACCGCGTGCTCGACGGAGTGCGCGTCGGCGGCGGCGACCCCGAGGCACTGCGGCCCGAACA
>JAGQRA010000466.1 GCA_020425885.1 Planctomycetota bacterium
AACCGCTGGATCGACCGCGTGCTGCTGCGCGTGGCGCCCGAGACCGTGACCCGGATGTCGCTCAGCAACGCCGCCTCGGGCGGCAAGCCGGTCGTGCTGCAGCGCAAGGACAACGCCGCGTCATGGAGCTGCGAGGCGCCGCCGGCGGGCCGCGGCGCCGTGCGTCAGTCCGAGGTCGAGAGCTTCCTGCAGCGGCTGAGCTGGATCTCGGTGCAGGAGTACAAGCTGCCGCTGCAGCGCGTCGCCAACAAGGCCACGCTCGGCCTGATGCCGGCGCAGATCACCTTCGAGCTGACCTTCAAGGACGGCGACGCCGAGAAGACGGCGACCTTCGAGGTCGGCAGCCGGGTCGAGGGCGAGGACAACGTCCACTACCTGCTCAGCAGCGAGGCGCCGTTCCTGATGACGTGGCCGGCGGCGCTGGTGACCTCGTTCGAGGTCGACGTCGCGCAGAGCTGGTTCGATCCGTCGGGGCCGCCGCCGAACGGCGATGCCCCGGTCAAGGTCGACCCGGTCAAGGACGACTCGCCGCAGAAGGGGCCGGTGAAGTAGACGCAGCCGCGACGGCGGCTGCGTTCCGATCAGTTGCCGATCGTCAGCGCCAGCGCGTCGCTCATCTTGATGTAGCACGACCCGCTGGTCAGCTCGAGGTACTGACCGCAGAACTGCACGCCGCACAGCCCCTGATAGGTCGGCGCCGGGATCGTCACCGTGGCGCGACCGCTGGCGTCGACCTGCGTCAGCAGCACCGACGGGCTCTGGACGTGGACCGTGCCGAGGCACGCGGGCACCACCGCGCTGAGCGGATACGAGGTCGTGCCGAGGCCGAGGGCGAAGAAGCCGAACACGCTCGGCGTGGCGCCGGTCACGGTCCAGTCGAGCGGGCAGCCGAGGTTGCCGTTGGTCGACGTCGTCATGCCCGGGCCGTTGCCGCCGCCGAGGTTGGCGACGACGCCGAGAGCGCCGCCGAGGCAGGACAGGCAGCCGCTGACGTTCATCGCGACGATGGCGTAGCCGGCGTTGGTGTTGCTGCGGTTCTGGAACGAGATCGCCACCAACGTGCGGCCGGCCTGGGCGCTGAGGTCGATGATGCGCTCGGTCAGCGACAGGTTGGCGCCGGTGAGGCCGCTGTCGATGAAGGCGGTGCCGGGGAAGGCGCCGCCGAACCAGTCGCCGCCGCTCAGCGGCACGACCAGCGGGGCGCCGGTCTGGAACGCGAACTCGACGTCGAACGAGCCGCCGCCGTTGCTGATCTGGAACAGCAGGCCCGCGCTCGAGGTCGGGTCGAGCAGGATCGGTTGCAGCAGCGTCGTCGTCTGCGGCGTGGTCTGGTCGGAGTTCGGCAGCCACGACGGTTGGATGCCGACGTCGTCGTTGTCGATCACCAGATCGAACATCTTGCTGCCGCCGTCGACGGTGTTGCGATCGCCGAGGTGGACGATGTCGAGCGCGCCGGCCGCGCTCACGAGCTGGTAGGGCGCGAGCAGCGGATTGGCGGGTTGGCCGGCGCGGAAGTCGAGCGCGCGGTCGGAGATCGAGCGGAAGCCGGTCAGGCTGTCGGGCTGCCCGTCCTCGCCGGCGTGGACGATACCGTTGAAGTTGTAGTTGAGCGCGATCTGGTTGACGCGGCGCGGCTGCGGCAGGTACTCGATGTTGGCGGCGAGGATCGCGTAGCCGGCGTTGGTGTTGGAGCGGTTGCCGAAGCTGATCTGCGTCACGACCTCGCCGACATGCGCCGAGAGGTCGATGCGGCCCTCGGTGATCGACAGGTTGGCGCCGAAGTTGGCGGTGTCGACGTTCTGCGTGCCGGCGAACGTGCCGCCGAACCAGTCGCTGCCCGACAGGGTCGCCGTGTAGGTGTTGCTGCTGGCGAAGGTGAAGGTCACGTCGAACGAGCCGCCGCCGTTGCTGATCTGATAGAGGAATGCGGCCGACGTCGTCGTCGCCACCGGCAGCGGCGGCGACAGCACCGTGACCTGCGACGTGGTCTGATCGACGTTCGGCAGCCAGTTCGGCTGGATGCCGATGTCGTCGTTGTCGACCACCAGGTCGAACACCTTGCTGCCGCCGTCGACGGTGTTGCGGTTGCCGAGGTGGACGATGTCGAGGGCGCCGGGGGTCGTCACCAGCAGGTACGGTGCCAGCAGCGGGTCGGCGGGAACGCCTGCCGTCCAGTCGAGCGCGCGGTCGGAGATCGACCGGAAGCCGTTCGGGTCATCGGGCAGGAAGTTCTCGCCGGTGTGGACGATGCCGTTGAAGTTGTAGTTCAGCGGGATCTGGATCGCCTGGGCGGCGACCGGAGTGGCGACGGCGGCGAGGACGAGTGGGATGAACGGAGAAGTGACTCTCATTTGCAGGCTCGGGCTGTGGTGTCGGGGTTACGGAATCCGGGCAACCGGAGAGAAGACGGGCGACACGGGTCGCGATCAGGGGACCATCGTGACCGGGACCGCGTTGCTGGCGAAGTGGAACTGCGGCACCGACGCGTCGGAGACCAGATAGGCGTGGTGGAAGCCGAGACCGAGCAGGCTCACCGGCAGCGGCGGCACGACGATCGCGGCCTGGCCCTGGCCTGTGGCGTCGAGCTGGCCGAGCGTGCCCTGCAGCATCGCCGGGCTGAACACCGACCAGGTCAGCTGGAACCAGGCGTCGCCGATCGAATTGAGCGGCAGCAGCACGGGGCCGAACCAGGTGCCCGGGACGGTGCCGGTCATCGAGCCGACCAGGTGGTAGAAGCGCCCGGCATGGGCGGCTCCGGCCTGCAGCGCGAAGTCGATGCGTCCGCCGGTCGACAGCGAGAGCTCGTCGGTGCTCGCGTAGAGCGGATCGCACTCGTCGGGGACGCCGTTGCCGTCGAAGTCGTGTGAGGTGCCGGAGCGCAGATCGCAGACGTCGAGCACGAGATTGCCGTTGCAGTCGGCGCGACCCTGGGCGATCTCGCAGGCATCGGGCAGACCGTTGGCGTCGCAGTCGCCGGGATCGCCGTAGCGCACGCGCAGGATACGGCCGCCGCTCGCGATCGGGCCCGAGGTCTGCTCGTCCTTGTAGAGCTCGCTGAAGTAGAGCCCGTCGTCGCCGGCCGCCAGCGCCACCGCGGTCGCAAAGCCGTCGCCGACGTACTCGACGAACGGGATCGGGCCGTTCCTCAGGTTGCCGTTGGCGTCGAGCACGAACTCGGTAACGCGCTTGCCGATCGCCTGCTGGCCCTCGGCGTAGGTCGCGCCCGACTCGGTGACGAAGGCGTGGTCCTGCAGCTCGGCCGGGAAGCCGCTGCCGCCGAACGTCTGCGGCTGCACGAAGGCGATGTTGACCGGACCGCTCGACGGCGACCAGTTGTAGAGGGCGAAGTTCGCCATGCTGGCGTCGGTGTTGTTCCAGCCGTAGTTGCGGCCGGCGACGACGCGGGTGAAGCGGTCGACCGAGGGGCCGTTCTCGACCTCGTAGCGGTAGCCGTCGGAAGCGCGGAAGGCGCCGCCGAACGGGTTGCGGACGCCGTAGGCGTAGACGTAGTCGCGGGCGTCGACGCTGCCGCCGTTGTAGAACGGGTTGGTCGCGATCGGGCTGCCGTCGAGGCCGAGGCGCAGGATCTTGCCGCGGTACGAGCCGAGGTTCTGCGCGGTCTGATAGCTGAAGCCGTCGCCCATGTGGCAGTAGAGCTCGCCGCCGACGATCTCGAGGCAGGAGATCTGATGCGACTGTCCCTGCGTCTCGCCCTGCATGTCGAGGATCACCTGCCGCGTCTGCGCGGTCAGGCCGCGGTTGCTGCTGTGCAGCCGCGTGATGCGCGGGTAGTTCTGGCCGCCGGTGCGCCACATGTGCGCGGCGAAGATGTCGCCGCTGATCGGATCGACGGCGATGCCGGTCAGTCCCTGCTCGCCGCTGCCTGGGAAGGCGCCCGACGGCGTGTAGTTCAACAGCCCCGAGGCGTAGGTCGACACGGTGCCGTCGTTGCTGACGACGACGATGCGCCCGTAGAGCTCGGTGACGTAGTAGTGCGGGTCACCGGGTGCTGTGCCCGGGTTCGGCACGAAGGCGATGTTGACCGGCAGCGTCAGGCCGGCGGCGACGACTTCGACGACGAACCCCGGCCGCCGCGCCACCCACGGCACCAGCAGGCCGCGCGCCCGCGTCGTAAAGTCCGGCACGAACGGCGAATTGCTGGCGTCGTAGGTCGCGCCCTGTTCGCTGACCCAGAACGCCGCGCTCTGGAACGGCGGCAGGTCGATCGCCGGCAGGTGCACGACGAAGCGCTCGCAGTCGTGTTCGTAGGCGACGAGGTCGGTCGGCGGCAGCACCAGGTTGGCGCCGCTGTTGCCGGCATCGATGACGACGCGGACGGCGCGGTGCGCCGGCAGCCCGACCGGGTTGGTCAGCCGATTGCCGGGCGCAGGATCGCCGTCGATGCGCAGCAAGAGCCAACGCGAGTCGGTCTCGAGGCGCAGCATCGGGTTCGGGAAGCCGGTCGGCAGATCGACGGCGACGCCGGCGGCGTCGGTCCACACCGGCCCCGGTGTATCGTCGACGTCCTCGAGGAACAGCGGCTCCTTGCGATCGGCGGCGCCGGTCGAGAACGGGATCGAGGACCACGGGCTCCACTCGGTGGCCGGGTCGCCGCTGTCGTCCTGGTGGCGCACGCGCAGCGTGTACTGCGTGGCGGCGAACAGCCGGTGCCAGCCGGCGTGCGAGTTCTCGAACACGCCGTCGCCGAAGTGGGTGTGCACGCGCTCGACGCCGGTGAGACCACCGGCGCGCCAGACCCGCTGCAAAGGCGACACCGTCCAGATCTCCCAGTCGGTGGCGGCGTGCTGATCCCCGGGGTCGGGATCCCGGAACGGCGCCGTCTCCATGTGGACGTCGTTCGGGTTGAGCACGCGATCAGGCTGCCCCGGCTCGGTGATGACAGGCGCGTTCGGCGGCCGGTTCTGGGCGCGAACGACGGCGGCGAGGGTGAGGTAGACGGCGACCTGGAGGTAACGGTGCATGGGGCGGTTCGGGGGCGTTCGCATCAGTTGCCGATCGTGATCGCCAGCGCGTCGCTGAGCCGCAGCGGACAGGCGGCGGTGACGAGCTCGACGTACTGACCGGTCAGCGTGAGGCCGCAGAACGCCGCGTTGGCCGGCGTCGGCAGCACATAGGTGGCGGTGCCGGCGGGGCCGACGGCGGCGCCGATGACGACCGGGTTCGGCACCGCGATGGTGCCGGTGCAGGTCGCGAACACGCTCGACAACGGCAGCGAGGTGGTGCCGATGCCGATGGCGAAGACGCCGAACGGCGTGCCCGGCGTGGCGCCGGCGACGGTCCATTCGATCGGGCAGCCGAGCGTGCCGAGGCTCGTCGTCGCCATCGAAGGCCCGTTGCCGCCGCCGAGGGCCGTGATGCCGCCGGTGTTGCCGCAGGCGAGACAGCCCGAGACGTTGGCGGCGAGGATCGCGCAGCTGCCGTTCGGATTGCTGCGGTTGCCGAAGCTGATCGCGTTCAGCACCAGGCCGGCGGCGGCAGAGAGATCGATGGTGGCGGAGTCGACGTGCAGCGGCAGGCCGACCGTGGCGCGGTCGACGTTGCCGACGCCGAGCAGGCTGCCGCCGACCCAGTCGCTGCCGACCAACGTCGCCGTCACCGCGCCCTGGGCGAAGACGAAGGTCACGTCGAAGGCGCCGCCGCCGTTCGTGGTCTGGTAGAGGAAGCTCGCGGTCGAGGCCGAGTCGAGCAGGATCCCCGGACTCAGCGTCGTCGTCTGCGGGCCGGTGAGGTCCGGGTTCGGCAGCCACGTCGGCTGCACGCCGAGGTCGTCGCCGTCGGGCAGCGGGTCGAAGGCGAACGCGCCGCCGCCGACGGTGTTGCGGTTGCCGAGCATGACGAGGTCGAGCGCGCCGGGTGCGGCGACCAGTTCGAAGCGGGCGAGCAGCGGGTCGTTCGGCACGCCGGCGGTGAAGTCGAGGCCGCGGTCGGCGATCGAGCGGTAGCCGTTCGGTGCGTCGGGCAGCAACGTCTCGCCGGCGTGGGCGATGCCGTTCCAGTTGCAGTTCAGCGCGATTGGGTTGTCGCGGCGCGGCGTCGGCGCGGCGTCGACGTTGACGCCGAAGATGCCGTAGCCGGCGTTGGTGTTGCTGCGGTTGGCGAACGCGATCTGCACCAGCGTCTCACCGGCATCGAGGCTCAGATCGATGACCCGCTCGACGAGGTTGAGATTGCCGCCGGTGTTGGCGCGATCGACGCTATCGCGGCCGGCGTAGTTGCCGCCGAACCAGTCGGGCCCGCTGACCGTGCGCGTGCGCGTGCGGTTGCTCTGGTAGGTGAAGATGACGTCGAACGAACCGCCGCCGTTGCTGACGTGGAACAGCACGCTGGCCTGCGAGCTCAGCCCGAGCAGGATCGGCGTCGACAGCACGGTGACCTGCGGACCGGTCTGGTTGACATTGCCGAGCCAGGCCGGCTGCACGCCGATGTCGTCGTTGTCGGGCACGGCGTCGAACGCCCAGTTGCCGCCGTCGACGGTGTTGCGGTTGCCGAGGTGCACCATGTCGAGCACGCCCGGCGTGGCGACGATCGCGTAGCGCGACAGCAGCGCGTCGTTCGGCACGCCGGCGGTGAAGTCGAGCGCGCGGTCGGAGATCGCGCGGAAGCCGTTCGGCGCGTCCGGCAACCCGGTCTCGCCGGCGTGGGCGATGCCGTTCCAGTTGTAGGTCAGCGGGATCCGGACCGTGTTCTGCGCGAGCAGAGCGGCGGCCGGGGCTAGAACGGCGAGGTAGAGGCGAAGCACGGTTGCGGGGGCTGGGGTTGCCCGAGTGTAGCGCCGGCTCGGAGAGTGCCGACAGGCGCGCGGTCCGAGTTCGTCGCAACGGGGTGAAATCACCGGCTCCGGTCACTCGGCGTGGTCAATGACCAACCTGCTGCCCACCCTGGCCGCGGTGGCGCGCCTGCCGCTTGCCGGCTCCCGGATTCCGCTCCCGCCGCGACCGCCGGTCGCGCACGTAGGGTCGCAGGCACTCGGGCCAGTCGTCGCGGCCGCAGCGTTCGTAATCGTCGGCCATGGCCGCGCCGACCCGTTCCCGATCGAGGCCGCGTTCGTCGACCAGCCAGCGCCACAACAGCCCGGCCAGCCGCTTCTGGGCGATGCCGTGGGTGGCGCGCGCCGTCGCGAACAGCCACACCGCGAACGCGTCGAAGGCGGCATGGGCCGACGGGCCCTCGAGCAGGACCGCGAGCGTGCACTGCCAGTTGCCCGAGTTGGCGACGATGTCCCAGTAGCGGGCGAAGCGCTTCATGCGCTGCATCGCGGCGAACGGCACCGCATCGGTGGCGAGCACCTCGTACGGCGCCTCGTCGGCGTAGCGCATGCCGAACCCGGCATCGTGGCGGACGATCGGCGTGCCGCGCAGGCGCTTCAGGATGCCGACCTGGATCTCGTGTGGGCCGGCCGCGAGCAAGGCGTCGAAGCCGCGGGCGAAGCCGGCCTCGTCCTCGCCGGGCAGGCCGACGATAAGATCGGCGTGGACGTGGACGCCGCTGTGCGAGCGCAGCCAGCGCAGGTTGGCGTCGAGCCGCTCGCGGTCCTGGCGCCGCGCGATGCGTTCGCCGATCGCGTCATCGAGCGTCTGCACGCCGACCTCGAACTGCAGCGCGCCGGGGGGGAAGGCGGCGATCTCCTCGCGCAGCCGGTCGGGCAGTCGATCGGGGATCAGCTCGAAGTGCAGGAACAGGCCGTCGCAGATGCGCTCGCGGAAGAAGGCGAGGATCGCGGTCGCGGTGTCGATGCCGAGGTTGAAGGTGCGGTCGACGAACTTGAAGTGGCGCACGCCGCGGTCGAGCAGGCGTTGCATCTGCGCCAGGAACGGCGCGAGCTCGGCCTTGCGCACCGCCACCGGGAGCGCCGACAGGCAGAACTCGCAGGTGAACGGGCAGCCGCGCGAACTCTCGACGTAGACGATGCGATGGGCGATGTCGGTCGCGGTGTATTCGTCGTAGGGCCAGGCCAGCTCGTGAAAGTGCGGGGGCGGGGCGTCGATCAGGTGCGGCACATCGGTCGCGCCGGCCAGCAGCTGCCGGCACAGCGCGGCGAACGCGAGGTCGCCTTCGCCGCGCACGACGTGATCGGCGAGGGCGGCGATCGGTTGCCGTTCGGTCTCGTGGCTGACCTCGGGGCCGCCGAGCACCAGCTCGAGCTCGGGCCGCACCGCCTTCAGCACGCGCGCCAGCTGCAGCGCCTCCTTCGCGTTCCAGACGTAGACGCCGAGTCCGACGATGATCGGCGCCGCCGCCAGGATCGCCTCGGCGACGTCGGCCGGCCGCTGCGTCGTCTCGAACTCGAGGATCGTGCTGCGTTCGCGCAGCTCGCCGAGATTGGCGCGCAGGCAGCGCAGGCCGAAGCTGGCGTGGATCCAGCGCGCGTTCTGGGTCGCGAGCACGATGTCGGGCATGGCCGTCATCTTCGCCTGGAGCGGGGGGCGCTGTCGCGAGCGATTCCGTCGCGGGGTCGCGACCACCGCGTGGCGATCGCCGCCCGCGATCGCTACGGTCCCGGCTTCCCTGGTGCCGCCCAACGGAGCCCGCATGCGCCACGTCCCGTCCCTCGGCCTCGTCCTCTGCGCCGCCGCGCTCGGCGGCTGCGCCGCGTCAACCGACATGACCCCAACGACCCTCGACCAAGCTCCCGCCCTGCCCGACAACCCGCTGCTCGCCGAATGGCAGGGCCCGTTCGGTGGCGTGCCGCCGTTCGACCGGGTCGCGATCGCCGACTTCGCCCCGGCGATCGAGGCGGCGATGGCGCACGGCCTGTGGCAGATCGAGCAGATCGCCAACGACCCGGCGCCGCCGACGTTCGACAACACCATCGCGGCGCTGGAGCGCACCGGCCGGCCGTTGGAACGGGTGATGGCGGTCTATGGCGTGTGGGGCTCCAACATGAGCTCGCCCGATTTCCAGGCGGTCGAACGTGTGATCGATCCAGAGCTCGCGGCCTACCACGACAAGATCCGCCAGAACGCCGCGCTGTTCCGCCGCATCGAGGCGGTCTACGAGTCGCCCGCCAAGGAAGCCCTGACCGCCGAGCAGCAGCGGCTCTTGTGGAAGCTCTACACCGACTTCGCCCGCGGCGGCGCCCGCCTCGACGAGGCCGGCAAGGCGCGCCTGTCGGCGATCAATCAGCAACTCGCCCGCCTGTTCACCGACTTCAGCCAGAACGTGCTGGCCGACGAGAGCGACCGCTTCCTGGTGCTCGAGAGCGAAGGCGACCTGCAGGGAATGCCGGCGTCGCTGATCGATGCGGCGGCGGCCGCCGCCAGCCGCCGCCAGCTGCCCGGCCGTTGGGTCATCGACAACACCCGGTCGTCGAACGACCCGTTCCTGACCTACTCGACGCGGCGCGATCTGCGCGAGCGGGCCTGGCGGCTGTTCCCCAACCGCGGCGCCTTCGGCGACGAGCACGACAACAACGCCCTGATCCCGCAGATCCTGCAGCTGCGCGCCGAACGCGCGTCCCTGCTCGGCTACGCCACGCACGCCCACTGGCGGCTCGAGAACTCGATGGCGAAGTCGCCCGAGCGCGCGCTCGGCCTGATCGAGGCGCTGTGGACGCCGGCCATCGCCCGCGTCGCCGAGGAGGTCGCCGACATGCAGCAGCTGGCGGACGCCGAGGCTGCCGGCATCACCATCGCGCCGTGGGACTACGCCTTCTATGCCGAGAAGGTGCGCCAGGCCCGCTACGACCTCGACCAGGCCGAGGTCAAGCAGTACCTGCAGCTCGAGAAGCTGCGCGAGGGCATGTTCTGGGTCGCCGGCGAGCTGTTCGGCTTCGACTTCGTGCCGGCACCCGAGGTGCCGGTCTATCACCCCGACGTCCGCGTCTGGGAGGTGAAGGACAAGGACTCCGGGCGCCACGTCGGGCTGTGGTACTTCGATCCCTACGCCCGGCCCGGCAAACGCTCGGGCGCCTGGATGACCGACTACCGGGCACAACAACGGCTCGACGGCGACATCGCCACGCTGGTCTCGAACAACGAGAACTTCGTCAAGGGCAAGGCCGGCGAGCCGGTGCTGATCTCGTGGGACGACGCGACCACGCTGTTCCACGAGTTCGGCCACGCGCTGCACGGGCTGTGCTCGAACGTCACCTACCCGACCCTCTCCGGCACCAACGTGACGCGCGACTTCGTCGAGTTCCCGTCGCAGCTGCTCGAGCACTGGCTGTCGACCGACGCGGTGCTGCAGGGCTTCGCCCGCCATCACGAGACCGATGCGCCGATCCCGCAAGCGCTGGTCGATCGCATCGCCGCGGCGTCGACCTTCAACCAGGGGTTCGCCACCACCGAGTACCTGGCCAGCGCGCTGGTCGACATGAAGATGCATACCGCCGCGCCGAGCCAGCTCTCGACCACCGACTTCGAGAAGGAGGTGCTCGATGCGGCCGGCATGCCGGGTGAGCTGGTGATGCGCCATCGGCCGACGCACTTCCTGCACGTGTTCGCCAACGACGGCTACTCGGCCGGCTACTACAGCTACCTGTGGGCCGACACCCTGGTCGCCGACGCCTGGCAGGCGTTCGCGGAGGCCGGCTCGCCGTACGACAAGAAGCTCGGCCAGAAGCTGCTGAGGGATGTGTTCGCCCGCGGCAACACGGTCGATCCGGCGGCGGCCTATCGCGCCTTCCGTGGCCGCGATGCCGGCGTCGAGGCGCTGATGAAGAAGCGCGGCTTCGCGGCAGGGGGTGATGGGGGGCGGTGAATGGGAGTGGGAGGGGTGCTGTTGCGCGCGGGCTGATCGGGGGCGTGGCCGGCTTCTCACGGCGCCGCCGAGACCATCGGGGATACCGCGCTGTCGACCAGGAACTTCACTCGGCACCGCGGCGCGGGGTCTTCCGCTCACTGACCGGACTCGGATGCGAACCGCAGCGCCTCCTGAACGTCGGGGGCGACCAGGTCGGGGTACGCGGCCAGGATCTGCTCGGTGCTCATTCCGTCAGCCAACATCCCGACGACAGTGGCAACGGGAATCCGAAGCCCACGAATGCAAGGCACGCCTCCCATCTGCTGGGGATCCACTGTGATGCGCTCGGATGTCACGACCCTGGGATACTCGGCTCAAGAGAGGACAAGTATGGCTCCGTCCAATTCCAGGTCGAATGTCGCTATGGCATCCGAGTGGATCCTCAGGAAGCTCTCGAGTTCCGCCGTCGAGCAGTTGCCCAGCCGGAGCCAGATCACCTTGGGCGGGTGCCCGTGAACGAAACTCTGTTGCTGGAAGTCGGAGTCCTACGAGACGATCGCGAATCCGTGCGCCTTGGCATAGTCCCAAACCTGGACGTCGGAGGCGCTGGCGAGCCCGGCATCCCGGACATGTAGAGACTCCGGGAACAGATCCTGCAAGCTCGCGGCCAGCCGCGGCGCGAGGTTCTCGTCGAACAGGAGCTTCACGTCGGCCTGACTTCCACCAGTCGACGCTCACGCTCTGCTGCGAACGCGAGGGCCGCGCGGATGTCAGCGCGCTCCAGGTCGGGGAAGTCGGCGAGGATCTCGTCCTCCGACATACCCGATGCGAGGTACTCGAGGATGTCCGACACGGTGATTCGAAGTCCGCGGATGCAGGGCTTGCCGCTGCGCTTGCCGGGTTCGATCGTGATGCGGTCACTCCAGGACATGGGCGCCCAGGTTACCCCTGACAACCACTTCCGCAACCAGGCGGCCTCTCGGGTAACCAAGATAGACCTCACTTGTGCCTCAGGCATCGAGCACGCCATTGGCCCGGGGAGCTTCGCAGTTCTAGGTTCTAGGCCTTTTGCCGGGCGAAGCCCCGCTTAGAACTGGCCGACTGTGATCCTGAGTCCGTTCGAGGAACTCAAGGACGCCAGCCCGCCGAGCGGGTCGATCTCGACCTGCAGGAACTGGTGGAACAGGTTCACGCGTGCCAGTGCCGGCGAGTTCGGGATCACGAGGTCGTAGGTGCTGGCGCCCGCTTGTGGGAAGGCGAGGGTGATCGAGATCGGATCGGCGAGGAGATCGCAGCCCGGCAGCGCTGCCGTCGACAGCTGAGAGAGCGGAGTGCCGGGGGAACTCATGCCGTAGAGCGACGCCGCAAGGGAGGTCGGCGCGAACCCGGTGGCGCGCGTCCGGCATGTGCTGCCAACCCACGGCTGCGTGATGGTGGAGAGAGTGATTGGCCCGGCAGGGCCAATGCACGCGGTCGCGACAGGGTCGACCGTGGGGGAGCAGTCGGTCTGGAGGTGGGCGACGAAAGCGGAAACGTGACTCCCAGCGAGCATGAAGTTTCCGCCCACGATGATTGAGCCATCGTCAGCCGCGATGACACTCTCAGCAATGAGGCCGCCGTAGCCACCTGTCAGACCTGCATCGACAGCATGCCATGCTTGCCCATCCCAGCGCGCCAGGCCGTGGGTGTACACTCCACCTGCAAAGTCAAACAGGCCAGCCGCCAGGACATCTCCGTTCGGTAGGACGGCAAGCCCTTCCACGGCAGCGGACATGCCTGTTCCCAACGGGGACCAGGAGGTACCATCCCAGCGAGCTACGTACCTGGTGCTCGTCGCGCCTGCGGTGCCAAAATACCCTCCGATCACAATGTCGCCGTTCGGCAGTTCTACGATAGCCTTGACTGTGTCGCCCACACCGGATCCGAGAGGCAACCATTGCTGGCCATCCCAGCGCGCGATGTTCCGAGCAGACGCATTCCCCGCAAAGTTGAAGTAGCCACCTACTACGAGATCACCATTTGCGAGTTTCTCTATGGCGGTTACGGCACCGTCGATGATCGTGCCAGTCGACACGCCCCCGTGGAATGGGGTCCATGACGCACCATCCCATAGGGCCAGGCCATTCAGCTGAGTGCTGCTCGAGCTGCTGTGCGTGAATGCCCCTCCCGCGAGCAGGTCTCCATTGAGAAGTGGTAGGAGCGCGTGCACGGTGGTTGCACTGTTCGCGTTCGTCAAACCCGCGCCTAGCCCAGACCAGGCGACACCGTTCCACTCTGCAATGTTCGCAACTGACAGTCGGCCGGCAATGTCGAACGTGCCACCCGCGACGATGTTGCCGTTCGGCATGGCCGCGACGGAGTAGACACGGGTGTAGAGAGGCAAGGGCGTGAACACGAGCCCATCACCGAGGGCCGACCATCGTGCGCCGTCCCAACGGGCGATGTGGTTTGCCGGTACACCGCCGATCATCGTGAAGTCGCCGCCAGCGATGAATCCGCCCCCTGGCAGGCTCCCGAGTGACCACACCATGGCGTCGGTCCCACCGTTCAATACCGACCACTCGAGTCCATTCCAGCGAGCGATGTTGCGGACGGATGCCTTGCCTGCCTTGGTGAAGTCACCTCCCGCGTACACGTCGCCGCCCGGCAGCGCCGCGACGGTGTAGACCCAACCGCTCAGGCTGCTGATGCCGTCGTCGAACGCGTGCCACGACGTGCCATCCCAGCGAGCGATGCGGTTGACGATCAGGCTGCCGGAACGGCCGAAGT
>JAGQRA010000467.1 GCA_020425885.1 Planctomycetota bacterium
CGCCATGGCCGAGTATTCGGGCACGCCCGGCTTCGGCAAGTTCAAGGACGTCACGGCCATCGAGCTCGCCGCGCACGCGGCGAGGGCAGCGCTGCAGCGCTGCGGGGTGCAGGGCGAGATGGTCGACGAGACCTTCGTCGGCAACGCCTCGCAGAGCAGCGCCGATGCCATCTACGGTGCGCGACACGTCGCGCTCAAGGCCGGTGTGCCGCACGACAAGCCGGCGCTGACGATCAACCGGCTGTGCGGCTCGGGCATCCAGTCCGTGGTCTCGGCGGCGCACAGCATGCTGCTCGGCGAGAACAAGCTGTGCCTGGCCGGCGGCATGGAGAACATGAGCCAGGTGCCGCACGTCATCCGCGGCGCCCGCGAGGGCTTCCGCTTCGGCGCCGAACCGAAGATCGAGGACCTGCTGTTCGCGGCCCTCTACGACCCGTTCTGCAAGTTCTTCATGGCCCAGACCGCCGAGAACGTGGCCCGGCAGGTCGGCATCTCGCGCGAGGAGCAGGACGAGTACGCGCTGCGCAGCCACCAGCTCGGCGCCGCCGCGGTCAGGGCCGGCAAGTTCGCCGCCGAGATCGCGCCGCTGACGATCACCAAGGGCAAGAAGGAGTTCGTCGTCGACCGCGACGACCACATCAAGCCGGAGACGACGCTCGAGGCTCTGGCCGGCCTGCGGCCGGCGTTCGGCAAGGACGGCACCGTGACCGCGGGCAACGCGTCGGGGATCGTCGACGGCGCCGCGATGCTGGTCGTGACCACGGCCGACCACGCCAAGGAGCTCGGGCTGCTGCCGAAGGCCCGCATCCGCTCGTGGGGCATCGCCGGCGTGCCGCCCGAGGTCATGGGGCTCGGGCCGGTGCCGTCCATCCGGATGGCCTGCGACAAGGCCGGGCTGAAGGTCAATGACCTCGACCTGATCGAGATCAACGAGGCGTTCTCGGCCCAGTACCTCGGCTGCGAGAAGGAGCTCGGCCTCGACCGCGACCGCTGCAACATCAACGGCGGCGCGATTGCGCTCGGTCATCCGCTCGGCGCCACCGGCACCCGGCTGCTGCTGACGCTGGTGCGCGAGATGGAGGAGTCGGGCAAGGCGCTCGGCTGCGCCTCGGCGTGCATCGGCGGTGGTCAGGGCATCGCGATGATTCTCGAGAGGATCTGAGGAAGACGCATGCTGCCAGAAACCATCAAGTTCGACGGTCGCGTCCTGTACCTGGCCGAGGACCCGGCCGTGCTGCGCGCCCAGCTCTACGACGGCGTCACGCTGCAGTACGACCCGGCGCGCAAGCTGATCGACAACATCTCGACCGACGAGCTGACACCGGGCTGGGTCTGCTACTACTACGACGAGACGCTGGCGCGCTACTGCCTGGTCGGCTTGCGCGGCGGCAACGTCGAGCAGGACGCGATCAGGAACGGCGGCTTCGCCGTCATCGCCAGCGGCGTGTCGAAGGGCTGTGGCAGCTCGCGCGAGACGGCGCCGTACAGCGAGCTGGCGGCCGGCGTCAGGCTCGTGATCGCCGAGAACATCGAGAAGATCTATGGCCAGAACTGCCAGAACATCGGGCTCCTGACCTCGACCGACTTCTCGTTGCTCGAGCGCATCGAGCGCGGCGAGGCGATCCCGCGCGACGAGTTCACCAAGGGGCTCGATCCGATCGCGACCGAGATCGTCCGGCACGGCGGTCTGTTCGCCTACAACAAGGCCCGGCTCGCCGGCGAGACCGCGCCGCCGGCGGTCGCGACCGGCAGGCGGCCGATGACGTTGTGCGAGAAGATCATCAAGAACCGCGCCATCGCCGACGCCAAGACCGGCCAGCTCGGCATCGCCGCGGTGCAGCCCGGCGATGCGCTGTTCGTGCGCACCGACGTCCGGTTCTCGCACGAGTACGTGACGCCGATGGCGGAGGCGCTGTTCAAGATGGGGCTCGGCGACGACGCCACGGTCACCGACCCGGGCTCGGTGTTCGCGTTCCGCGACCATCTGACGTTCCTCGATCGCATCATGCCCGAGGCCCACGTCAAGATGGGGCTGCGCGAACAGGCCGCGTCGCTGGCGACGGTGCAGCAGTCGTTCAGCGAGCGACAGGGCGTGCGCCTCTACGGCGAGGTCCGGCGCGACGGCCAGCTGGTCGGCAGCGAGGGCATCTGCCACAACATCGTCATCGAGGATCTCGCCGAGCCTGGCCAGCTCGTGATCGGCACCGACAGCCACACCTGCATGGCCGGGGCGATCGGCTGCTTCGCGTTCGGCGTCGGCTCGACCGACATGGCGAACTCCTGGTTCACCAAGGACGTCCGCGTCAAGGTCCCGGAGTCGGTGCGCGTCGACCTCAGCGGCGAGCTGCGGCCCGGTGTCTGCGCCAAGGACGTGATGCTGCACCTGCTCAGCGACGAGTTCTTCAAGTCCGGGGCCGGCATCGGCAAGGTGCTCGAGTTCAGGGGCAGCGGCACGATGGCGTTGCCGCTCGACGAGCGTGCGACGCTGACCAACATGGCGGTCGAGGCCGGTGGTTTCACCGGCATCGTCGAGGCCGACGAGGTCGTCGTCGACTACATCAGCAAGCAGCGCGGCACCGACCCGGACCGGTTGCGGGCGCAGATCGTGCGCGCCGACGCGGACGCGGTCTACTGCAAGACCTTCGCCATCGACCTCGCCACCGTCGAGTCGACCGTGGCGCTGCCGGGCGATCCGCGCAATGGCATCCCGCTGGCCGAACTGCGGCAGCGCGACGGCAAGGTCGCGGTCGACATCGCCTACGGCGGCTCGTGCACCGGCGGCAAGAAGGCCGACATGGACATGTACGCCGACGTCGTGCGCACGGCCATCGACAAGGGCCGATCGCTTGCGGGCGTCAAGCTCTACATCCAGTTCGGCAGCCAACGCATCCGCGACTACGCGATCGAGCAGGGCTACGTCGAGCTGTTCGAAGGCGCCGGCGTCGAGCTGATCGATCCCAGCTGCGGCGCCTGCATCAAGGCCGGGCCAGGAGTGTCGTTCACCAAGGACGAGGACACGCTGTCGGCGATCAACCGCAACTTCCCGGGGCGCTCGGGACCCGGCCAGGTCTACCTGGCGAGCCCAATGGTGGTCGCGGCGAGCGCGTTCCTCGGCTACCTCGGCGGTCCGGACGAGCTGTAGCGAGCGCGCTCGGGGCATGCAGATGCCGCGGGGCCGGTTGCGTTCGACGGGTCAGCGCTTGCTGTCGGACGTCTCGGGGCGGGATTCCGGCGGGTGCCGGCATTCTGGATCGGCCGCAGGGCATCGCCTAGACTGCCCGCCCCGAGGTGTTCGTCGGGCACATTCAAGAACCGCAGGAGAAGCCATGTCGTCGCCGAGATTCTCACTGTTCGCCGTCGTGCTGTTGTCGATGGGGCTCGGCAGCTGCAGTTCCAAGAAGAGCGAAGCGTCCGCGCTCGAAGTCAGCTCGATCCTCGTGCAGAGCGAGGACGGTTCTGGCGCCCCGGTGCAATACGACGCCAACTCGCTCTCCTACGAGGTCCGCGCCACGTTCAGCGCGCGCGGAACGCTGCCGAGCGGCGGCCTGCAACCGTTGGAGCGCGGCGTCGACTACTCGATCGAGCTGTTCCTCGACGGCGAGCCGATCGACAGCGAATCGCTGATCTCCGAGGCTGACCTCAACTCGGACCTCTACTACTCGCTCGTGCTCGATGCCAGCTACTCGATGGTCATCGATCACTCGCCGCCGGCGTTCGAACCGATGCTCGGCGCCGCCCGCAGCAACCTCGAGCGGGCCATCAGCCGCTGGACCGAGCGCGAGGGTTCGACCATCTACTACTCGTGGGTCTGGTTCGACGACTACATCTTCGATCCCTACAGCTCGAGTCACTACGAGCCGGCCAACATCAGTCGGATCCCGACTCCGGAGGGCGGCAACTTCACGCGGTTGTTCGGCGCGGTGGACTTCATGATCGACCGCCACATCGACGCGTTTCGCAGCGGCAAGGCCAATGGCCCCAACGACCGGCACGTCATGATCGTCTTCACCGACGGCCAGGACAACCGCAGCCACATCGTCGGTTCCCAGGTCAAGCAATACCAATCGACGCCGTTCCCGCACGAGAAGATCAGGCCGACCAATGCGGTGACCGGGGTCGGCGACCTCGAGGCGCGGCTGGCCACCGAGCCCGGGCTCAATCTGACGGTTCACACCATCGGCCTGGGATCGACGAGGATCGACGATTCGGCGCTGAACGAGAGCACCGGCATCGCCAGCCTCGGCCGCAACGGCGTCTATGTGAAGCGCCCGAACACCGGCGATCTCAAGGACCTGTTCGAGGAGGTCAATCGGCAGGTGCTGAGCATCGAAGTCGTCGGCGCCCGCCTGCCCAGCCTGATCAGCGGCCAGGCGTTCAGCTTCAAGATCCGCGTGCGCTCGCTGGCCAACGAGAGCGTGTTCGGTGATCTCGACCTGCAGTTGACGGCCCCGTAGTCCCGTGCGCCCGCGCGAGCCGCGGGGGACGCTTCGAATGGCTCGATCCAGGATGCCGACGTCGAGGCAGTCTGTTGCGGTCGCGGTCGCGATCGCCATCGTTGCGATGCTCGCCGCGAACACCTCCTGGCTCGCTGAACCCGATGCCCCGCCGGCGGCCGCCGGGAGGGAGTCGGCCGCCGGCGTCGATGCCGGTGTCGCCGTGGCCGACCTCGTGCCATCCGCGCCGGGCGCGGCAGCCGCGGTCGAGCCGACACTGCCGGTCGCCCGCACCGCGCCAGCCGACTTCGAGGTAGAACGTCGGTTCGAGGCCAGGAACGTCGAGGGTAGGCCCGTGGCGGGTGCCACGATCTGGCTCTGCGACCGAGGGGCGGACCGCAAGTCGACACCGTCGTGCTCGACCGGCGCGATCTGGCGCGGGCTCTGGAGTTCGTTGCCGGCCCGGGGCGCTGAGTTCGGCTGGTCGCCGTCGTGGCTCATGCGCTTCGGGTTCGATTGCAGCAAGGTGGCCATCAGCGATGGCGCGGGTGCATTCGCGATCCCACGGTCGAGCGTGGCCGTCGACCCG
>JAGQRA010000468.1 GCA_020425885.1 Planctomycetota bacterium
AACGCACGCGTCGTGCTCGAGGATCGGGTCTACGTCGGTTCCAACGCCTCGATCCTGCCCGATGTCCGCATCGGCGAGGGGGCCACGATCGGCGCCAACACGATGGTCGCCGCCGATGTGCCGGCCGGCGCCACCGTCGTCGGCGTGCCGGGACAGGTCGTCGTGCGCACGCCGCAAGCGACCACGCCCAAACCGGTGGCGAACGTCGACAGCGCCCGGTGTCGCATCGTCGAGGCGCGCATGATGGAGGTCCTGCACGCGGTGCTCGGCCACCACGACGCCCACCCGACCGACCACTTCTTCGACGTCGGCGGCACCTCGCTGCTCGCGATCCAGCTCGTCGAGTCCCTGCGCAGCCAGCTCGGCCATGACATTCCCCTGCAGGAACTCTACGCCCGCGGCTCGATCCGGGATCTGGCGCAGAGTCTCTGTGGCGACGGCAGCACCGGCGGCGCCCGCACCGGCCAACACCGCGGTGAGGCGCGACGCCGACTCGCGGTCCGCTTCAGGGGTTGATCACGGTGGCGACGGCTGCCCTACGGCCGCGCCACAGACACCACAGGGTCAGGCACCAGATGCCGACCGTGAACGCCCCCATGAGGACCGATCCGAGCTGCGGCATGCTGTGGGTCCAGAAGTTCGCGATCTTCTTGGTGCCGAACACGACCGGCATGAACGGCTCGACCGTGACCGGCGCGCGTGGGTCGAGGTTGTGGCCGAACTCGTACAGCATGTAGACGAAGCGACCGAAGGCGACGACCGAGATGTAGGCTGCGATCATCGACAGATCGATCAGGGTCCGGACGTTGCCGAGCAGGGCCGCCCGCAGCGCCAGCAGCGCCATGGCGAGCATGCCGAACGGGATCCAGTCGAGATCACGCAGCTCCTCGCGCGTGATCGTGTGCATGCCGATGTAGTGATTGAGGGTGTTGATCTCCTGCACGTCATGGCCATCGTTGCCGCCGACGAGTCGGTTGGTGTAGATGTCCATGGTCAGGCCCTTGGGATACTGCGGCGCCTCCATGCTGATGCGCCACAGCGGGAACAGGAAGCTCAGCAGCAACGGCACGACCAGCGCCACGAGCAAGAGGCGCGCGCCGCCGCGCAGCGGCTCGTCGAGGAACTCCCAGAAGCTGTCAGCCTGTTGTCGCATGCACCATCTCCATCACACCAGGTCGCGGCGCCGAAACGCGCCGAGACTCCACATCCATGCCGTGATCCCGAGCAGCAGCGGCCAGCCGATGCCGATCGCGAGCAACCAGTTCGCGCCAACCTTGTTGGCGAGGAAGAACCCGACCGGTCCGAAGGTCGACAGTTCCGGCTGCGCCGCCGACAGCAGCGCCAGCCGCGCGCACTGCACCGGGTTCAGGACCGCCAGGGCGAACACCGCCGAGGGCGGCAGGTTCCACTGCAGCATCACGCCGATCAGGCCGAAGTCCACGAGGGCCACGCCGAGCACCCAGACCAGGATCGTCAGCATCAGCGCCTTGGCCTGGTTGCGCACCAGGGTCGAAATGCAGAGTCCGAGGGCGACGAAGCACAAGAGCAGCGCGGCGCTGACCAGCATGCCGCGCAGCAGGAAGCTCCAGGGCACGACCTGGCCGAACGCGAGCGAGCCGACCAGTCCCATCAGCGGCATCGCCAGGAACAACGGCAGCACCAGCGCGGCGAGACGAACGAGGCTGGTGCCGGCGAAGTAGCCGGTGCGGCTGACCGGGCAGCTCAGCAAGAGCTCGAGCGAGCCGTCATCGCGCGCGCCGTTGACGACCTGGCCGGTCGCCGACAGCGCCAGCAGCGGCAGCAGGAACAAGAGCGCATGGCTCCACGACATCAGCGCGCGGCCCATGCCGGTGAAACCGACGACGCCCGATTCGCGCAGGCCGACGAGCACGAAGGCGGCAGCGAGGATCGCGTGCACGATCAGGCAGAAGACGAGCCAGCGTGAACGCCGCACCTCGGCGAAGTCGAGGCGGGCGACGACGGCGATCTGGGCGCGCAGACTCATCGCTGTCCTCCCTTGGTCGCGGCGGGCGCGTCCGCTCCGGCATTCGCGCCGAGACAGCGGCGCCGCGCCCCCTCGAGGTCGATGGCGGCGGCGGTGCCGGCGTCGACGGCGCCGATGCCGAAACCCATCGGCGTCGGCTCGATCGCGGTGAAGGCGACCTCGGCGGCGGCGATCCAGCGATCCTCGCGGACGTGATGGAACCAGATCGCGTGCACGTCGGGTCCGTGTTCTTCGACGTAGTGGAACAGGCAGCCCGGGTCGTCGAAGGCCAGCGTCTCGCCGGTCTTGGTCGTGAGCTGCGCCGCGAACGGCGGTTCGCCGACGTGCATGCCGCAGGCGGCGCAGGCGGTCTTGTCCCAGATCAGATCGACCGGCCCCTCGGACAGGCGGTTGCTGGCGAGAATCGAGTAGGTGACGACGCTGCCGACGGTCAACAGCACCGCCCCGAGCAACATGACGGGCACGAATCGATCGGTGAGGCGGTTCACGGCAGTTCCTCGGTCGGCCGCGGTTGCAACCGTTCGACGTCGCGCGCCATGACATCGCGCAGCTGGCCGTTCAGGCTGCGGCCGATCTCGCCGAGCAGACGAGCGCGTTCGTTGACCGGCAGCGAACGGCTCCACCAGCCGGCATTGCCGCGCGCGAACCCCTTGGCCAGCAGCCAGGCATCAGCCTCGGCGCCGTCGGCCTGGACCTCGACGACCGCCTCGGCGTGGTCTTCGATGTAGGCGGCGGCGGCCCCCTGCCAGGCAACGACGCCCTCCTCGAGCACGATGACGTGGTCGACGAGCCGCCGGACCTCGTCGAGACGGTGCGAACACAGCACCACGGTAACGATGCTCGGGAGCTCCTCGACGAGAGCGAAGAACTCGCCGCGGCTTGCCGGATCCATGCTCGCCGTCGGTTCGTCGAGCAGCAGGAGCTCGGCGCCGGAGACGATGGCCAGCGCCGCCAAGACCTTCTGCCGCTGCCCGCCCGACAGCGCGCGGAACGGCCGCCGGCCGATGTCGGCGAGGTCGAGGCCGAGGCGCGCGGCAACCGTCGCGACCTCACCCGGCGCGCGACCGCGCAGTCCGGCGACGGCGGCGACCACGTCACGGACCGGCGCCGCCAGCCGCGGCGCGATCTGCGGCACGTAGGCGATGCGGCGGGCCAACGCGGCGCGTTCCTCGGACGCGATCTCGCCATCGAAGCGGATCGCACCGCGCACCGCGAGCATGCCCATCAATGCCCGCACCAGGGTCGACTTGCCCGACCCGTTCGGGCCGATCAGCGCCGTTCGACTGCCCGACGGCAGCTGCAGTGACACCGCGCGCAGGGCATGCACCCTGCCGAAGTGCTTGTCGACGTCCTGCAGCTCAACGAGCATCGGCGACCTCCGCGGCTGGCGTCCAGGTCATCGCCGGCGGCTGCATGCGCGGCGTCGCGTCCAGCATCAGGCGCTTCGGTGTGTAGAGTGGCATGACCTCGCCGACCAGATCGACCATCGCCATCGCCGGGGCGCCGTGCAACAGCGCCAGATCGGGATAGCGCCCCTCGAGCTGGGTCGACAGCCGCCGGAACTCGAATGGCACGTCGCCGCGCTCATCCCCGTCGAGGTCGTAGCCGCGATAGGTGTCGTAGTAGTTGTCCGCGAACGAGCACTCCAACGCGTCGCCCTGCCCTCCCACCTTGACGATCGCGCCGTTGTCGCTGAACTCGTTGTCGACGAAATCGGTCCGTCGAGTGGTCGAATGCAGCGAGATGCCGGTCTCGGAGAAGCGCATGACATTGCGCTCATAGCGATTGCGATGCGATGGATCGAGCGGCGCGTTGTCGATGTAGATCCCGGTCGTGTTGGCCAGGAACCAGTTGTCGACGACCGTGATGTTGCCCGACTCCTTCATGCCGAGACCGATCCCGGCGGCCCCACCGGCCTCGGCGATCAGGTTGCGCCGCAGCAGGATGTCGTGGCTGTACATCACGAAGATGCCGACCTCGCAACCGACGTAGCGCGAATCCTCGACCACGTTGTCGTGGCTGTACATGAAGTGCGTGCCGTAACGCGAACCCGTGACCCGGTTGTCGGCGAGGTGGTTGCGCGACGAGTACCAGACGACGAGGTCGCGGGCGCCGCGCACGGTGTTGTGCTCGACCCTCGAATCCGTCGTCTCCCACAGCCGGATGCCATCGCCGCGCAAACCCATCGCCGACAGCCCGGTGCCGATCACGCAGTTGCCGCGCAGCAGCACGCGACTGCTGCGCTCGACCAGGATGCCGAACAGCGCCTCGCGCACGGTGATGCCTTCGACGACGACGTCTTCGCCGGTAACGTGCAGGCCGCCGTCCATCAGGTCGAAGCGCTGGCCGCTGCCGGCGATGGTGAAGCCCTGCAGCACGACGTCATTGCCGGCGACCCGCAGCGTCGACCCTTCGCCGCCCCGGATCACGGCGTCCGCCGGCCCATGGATGTGAAGCGGCTTGTCGATGCGCACCGCACCGGTGTACTCGCCCGGTTGGAGCAGCAGGACGCCGCCCGCCTCGGCGGCGTCGATGGCGCGCTGCAATCCAGAGCCCGGCGGCACGACGGTACCGTGCCCGGGCCGCTCTGGCCGCGCCCCGACCGGGGCGGCCTCAGCATCCCCACCGGCGCCGCAGGCGGCGACGGCGAGGAACAGGGACGGCATCAGAACGCGCATCGCAGGATCGTCGGTCGGAGTGACACGCGGCCTACTTCGGCTTGACCAGCAGGTAGCCGGCCATCTCGAGGTGCAACGCCGAGCAGAACTCGGTGCAGTAGAACGGGTACACCCCGGCCTTGTCGGCGACGAACGTGATGTTGCAGTGCTTGCCGGGCTCGAGGCTGACGTTGACGTTGTGACCGCCGATCGCCAGCCCGTGGGTCGCGTCCATCGCCTGTTCGACGTTGGTGACGTGGATATGGACGGTGTCGCCCTCGTCGACACGCACGATGTCCGGCGAGAAGTGGCTGCGCACCGCGGTCATGTAGACGTGCACGCCATCGGCCTTCCTCTCGATGCGCTCCTTGCCCGCCACCGTAGCGGCCGGATCGACGGCATCGAGGAACGGATTGAAGCCGATCGGCTTGTAGACATCGATCGGATGCAGCTTGTCCGCCTTGACCATCTGCGCGTAGTGCGGCTCGCCGAGCGGCAGCGGCATGTCGTAGAGCAGCTGCATCTCGTCGCCGCTGATGTCGATCAGCTGGAAGTTCTGCGGCAGCAGCGGCCCTACCGGGGCGAACCGGTCCAGGGCCCACTTGTTCATCGCGATCAGGTATTTGCCGTCCGGGTTGACCGTGTCGCCTTCGGCGGCGACCAGGTGACCGATGTTGTAGTGGGTGTCGATCTTGTCGGTGACCTTCATGTCCGCGATCGACCACTTGGCCACTACGGTCTCGATGAACACCGAGGTGTAGGCGTTGCCCCTGTTGTCGAACGTCGTGTGCAGCGGCCCGAGACCGATCTCGACCTGGCCGAAGATCGCCTTCTGGAAGTCGAGGATCGGCACGCCGTAGGGATCCTTGCCGACGTAGTCCTTGGCCTTGATCATCGCTGCCATCTTCACCGTGTCATAGACGGTGCAGTGGGTGTCGAGCTTGCCGCCGACGACGAGGCGGGTGCCGTCCGGCGTGATGTCGACGCCGTGCGGGCTCTTCGGTTCGGGGACGAAGGCCATGACGTTCTCGTCGATCAGCGTCTGCAGGCGGATCGTGCGCATGCCGCCGATGGTCTCGGTGCGCCCGGCCTTGGCCAGCGCCTCGACCGCGCGCAGGTTGATCATGTGCAGGTAGTCCATGTCGTTCTGCGATGCGCCTGACTCGAGCGTCGGATTGCCTTCGAGCACGCCGCCGTAGGACCGCTCGACATCGATCGAGTTGCAGAACACCCAGCCCTCACAGGCGTTCTTGCCGGCGTCGGCGAGGTCCTGCATGTACGGCGGCAGCTCGACGGCGAACGACTCCTCGGGCACGATCCGGCCCCTCTCGTTGTCGAAGCGCCAGAAGATCATCGCGCCCCGATACTTGTCGTTCCACTCCTCGATCGGGGCATAGCCGCCGCCGAGCGGCGCCGGGTACTGCGCCGTCTCGATGAC
>JAGQRA010000054.1 GCA_020425885.1 Planctomycetota bacterium
CGGCCTGCAGGCAACCGCGGATGAGATGCGACACCGTCGTCTTGCCGTTGGTGCCGGTGACGCCGATGACCGACAGCGCCCGCGACGGATCGCGGTAGTAATAGCGCGCCGCATCGGCCAGCGCCCGGCGCGCATTGGCGACGAGCAGCAGGGGCACGGGAAGCGGCAGCGTATCCTCGGCGACGACCGCGACCGCGCCGCGCGCCACCGCCTGCTGCGCATAGATGGCACCGTCGTTCTTGCTGCCGCGGATGGCGAAGAAGACATTGCCCGCGCGAACGTCCGCGGAATGGAACTGCAGTCCATCCACGGCGAGATCGCGCCAGTGCAACACCTCGCGTGGCTGCAGGCAGTCACGCAGTTCGCGCAGGCGCACGACACCTTGTCCGGACGGAAGTCCGGAAGGAAAAGCCAACTCAGTCATCAACCGCCCTTACCGACATTTCTCTGAAGTCATTGACCTCAGCCTGACCGACCAGGAGCCCTCGATCATCGGGTCTGACCACCCGATGGACGCACTTCCTGGCTGCAGCTACGTCGTGTCGCCAGCTTCTGGGCCTGCAACAGCAGACGCACCGCAGCCGGCGCAGCATAGCTGCCGCCATAGAATCGCGCACTATCGTCCTTTTGCAACACACACACCGCGAGCCAACGCGGCAACTCGGCGGGGATCACGCCGACGAAGCTCGCGTTGCGCACGTTCACCTTGCCGCGTCCCGGGATGCCGACCACGCTGGCCGCGGTCCCCGTCTTGCCGGCCACGAGGCCGTAGAGATCGATGCCGAGTTCGCTCTGGATGCGCCGGCGAACGGCGCTGCCGGTCGCCTTCGGGTCGGGCCCCATGACGTCGGCCATGGCGGCGCAGACGGCCTGGAGCACCCTTGGGGAGAACGATGCACCGATTGGTGAAGTCGGCGCCGGCAGCCACCTGCCATCGAACTCGATGCCCCGACACACGCGCAGCTCCGCGCCGTTGCCACGCAGCAGACGGAGGTACGCGCGCGCCATGTGCATCGCCGTGACCTGGAACTCGTAGCCGAAGCTGAACGAGATCGCGGAGTTGGCCTGGAACGAACGTTCACGCACCGAACGGTCGAACGACTGCCGTGGCCAGCCGCCGCTGCGCCCGTTGGGCAACGGCAGGTCGAGCGACGCGCCGAAACCGAAGTAGCGCATGTAGTCCTGCCACCGATCGCGGTCGAGACCGAGACCGATCAGGGATGCGCCGACGTTGGAGCTGTTGACCAGGATGCCGTGGGCCGTCAGGTCTTCACAATCGTGGTCGTCGCGAACCGGCTTGCGGCGGCCGAGCCCACCGATCTGCTCGCGATAGTCGCGCCCCCCGGGGCGGCAATCGTAGACGTGATCCCAATCGAGCACCCCCGCCTCGTAGGCATAGGCGAGCACCAGCGGCTTCACGATCGAGCCCGGCTCGAACAGGCTCTGGTACGGCGCGAACGAGGCGTTCTCCGAGTTGACGATGCCACGGTGCCACGATGCGGCGGCGACGACATCGCCGCTCGCGATCTCGACGAGCACGAGCGCCCCCCACTTCGGAATCGTGACCTTGCCCGTGCGGGCCCCGGCCTCGGCCATCTCCTTCAGCTCCTTGATCGCCGCGCGCTGGAGCTCGATATCGAGCGTCGAGTGCAACACCGGCGTCGCGCTGGCCCGGACCTCGCGCCCGACGAAGTAGGAATTGCCGCGGCCATCGCGCAGGAACGCCCGCTCGGCGCCGCTGCCCTCGGTGAGCACGGCGGCGGCTTCGAGCCCGGCCACGCCGTAGGTCAGCAGCTCCCGCCGACCGTCCTCGTCCGAGCGCCATTGCGTGGCGGTGTGCCCGACGAAGCCGTGCGTCAGCTCGCGGTCCGGGTAGGTTCGACTGAAGGCCGGGATGAGATGCACCGACAGCATGCCACGCAGATCGCGCCGGCTCGAGAGCGTGCGCAGGGCATCGATCACCGCCAGCACGTCGACTTCACCGGCGACGCGGATGTCGGCGTGCCGCGGGTGATCATCGGGCACCTTGCCGACCATGCCGGACAGACCGCGCTCGAGCCGCTCGACCTGGAAGGCCCGGCGGATCTGCTGCTGCAACCGCTCCTCGAACACCTCGCGCGCGGCCTGGCGATCGGGCAGCGACGGATCGGCGGCGAGCGCGAGCGCCAGGTCGCGCGCGCGACGGTCGAGCCAGGCGCGGTAGCCGGCGAGGTCGCGATAGGCGGCCTTCGGCACCGACAGGCTCGCCCG
>JAGQRA010000055.1 GCA_020425885.1 Planctomycetota bacterium
AGCTCCTGCAGGGTCTGCTGCAGGTTCTCGATGGCGTGATCCATGTCCTTCAACGACGGCTCCGGCTGATTGTCGCCGAGCTGCGCTTCGGCCTTGCCCATCGCGCCGGCGGCCTTGCTGGCCGACCCGCTGCCGGCCTTGCCCTTGCCGGACTCGCCGGGCTTGGCTTCGGACGGCGCCTCGGGCTTGCCGGCCTTGCCGTTCTCGCCGGGCTTGCCGGCGTCCAGCTCGGCCTTCTTGGCCTCGATGTCGGCCAGATCGGCGGCCAGCTTCGCGGTGTCCTCCTCGAGTTCGCCTTCCTTGGTCTCGAGCGGCTTCGTGGCCTCGGCCGCGGCCTGCATGCCGAGCGAGTTGGTCTGCTCGCGCACTGCCTGTTGCCGGGCGAGCAGCTCGCTGGTCTGCGCCTTCTTGGCCTCGATGTCCTTCAGCAGCTGCTGCAGGGCTTCGGTGCGCGCCGAGTCCTCCTTCTCATCGGCCTGCTCCTTGGCCAGGTCGTCGACCCGGTTCTTGAAGGCCTCGAGCTTGGCGATGCGTTCGAGCAGCTGCTGCAGGTCCTGATTGCGGTTCTGCAGGATGTCGTAGAGCTTGCTGAGCTTCGTGCGCACCTCGCCGATCTCGGTCAACGCATCGTCCCAGCGCTCCTGCTCCAGCAGGTTGGCGACCCGGTCCATGTGCTCGTGGAGCTTGACCTCCTGCACGTATTGGCTGCCCGCGCGCAGGATGCCGGCGTCCGTGGCCGCGTTGACGTCGGACTCGTCCTTCTGCAGGACGATCATCAACTGCTGCATGCGCTCGGTGAGATCGCGGAACCTGGTCCGCGCCACTTCCTGCTTGCTCAGGGCCGGCACCTGATCCTGCGCCACGGCCTCGGAGCCGAGCGGCAACAGGGCCGAGAAGAGGAGGGTCGCCAGGATGGCGATACCGCGTTGGATCATTGCGTCACCTACTTGCCTTGTTTCTGGTCACCTTGGGAGGCGTATTGTTGGCGTCGTCACTTCTTGGCGTCGTTCTTCTTGCCGTCGCTCTTCTTGGAGTCACTCTTCTTGGAGTCACTGCCCGGACCGAAGACGTCAGCAGCCGACGCACCGGCCTTGTCTTCGACTTCCTGGATCACAGAGTCCTCTATCTTTATCACGACTCGCAGTTCCTCCAGGATGGCCGCCAGGGTCTCGGCCTGTTGCATTTCTGTGAGAACTGCCTGCAACCGTCGTTCGATCTCCACATAACCCGTTACTGCTTGTTCCCTTACGGACTCATCGGCAGAACCGGAGAAGGTGTCGACCAACCGCCCTGTTACCGGGAAAGCATCCTTGGCAACGGCGTGGAGCGGTGCCGGGATCACCGCCTCCATCTGCCGCACCTTGGCCGACTCGATGAGTCGATTGTTCTCGTACTCCCAGAGGATCCGCTGGTACGACTCGGCGATGAACGCCGTCCTGCGGCCGAGAGCGACCTGTTGGCGGGCCAGCGCCTTGAACCTTGCCCGCGCCTGTGACTCACGCTCGCCGGCGGCGTCCGGGTTGACCGTCTCGCGCAGCTCGAGCAATGCGGCCTGGTGCTCTTCGACGATCTTCTCGAGCTCGTTGCGCTGCTCGACCTGGCGCCGGCGCAGGTCCTCCTGCAGCCGCTCGCGGGTGACGACGCGAAACGTCATCGTCTCGCTGTAGCCGTGGTGGGGTTCGCCGGGGCCGAAGTTGTCGGTCGCGCCGAAGCGGAGCGAGAGCAGCATGCCGGGGCGGATCCGGTTGTCCTTGCTGTTCTGATCGGGGTCGGTGTTCCACTGCCGCAGATCGACCGCCGTCGCGGTCTCGTAGCGCAACGAGTTCTTCGTGATCGGATCGTCGTAGCTCGCCGCGACGTTCTCGAACGGCACCTCGGGCAGGGCCTGGTCGGTCGCCTTCGGCGCCTCGGCCGGCTGCCCCTCGGTCGCCCGCATCGAGGCGTCGATGTCGCGCAGTCCGAAGTCGTCCTTGGCCTTGAGGTCACCGGGGATCCTGGCATGGGCACTGATCAACGAGCCGATGCCGCGCAGGCGGATGTCGACCCGCGGCGGCTTGTCGTCGCCGACGCGCAGCAGGAACTTCGGCGGCGCGCCGGCGCCGAGCTGGTCGGTGTCGATGACATCGATGACCAAGAGCCCCGACTCTGCGGGTGAGAACTCGCCGCGAAACTGGTGACCGTCGGCCGCCAATGCCAGCTCGACCTTCTGGCCCTCGCCGAACATGGCGAACGCCGCGGACGCCGCCTTGTGGCTGCGGCCTTCGAGCGTCATCGTCGAACCGCGCGGCAATCGGATGTCGCCTTCGGTGGCCGGCAGCACCTCGGACTCGCGTTCCATGTAGGCCGGATAGCCGATGGTCAGCCGGAGGTCCTCGATGCGCGGTCGCTCGACCACGGTGACCTTCATCTCGATCGGCAGCGAATCGCCGCCCTCCGCCCACAGCACGACATCCTCCAGCACCGCGTCGAGCGTCAGGGTGAATTCGCCGTCGCCCGTGCTGCTCATCGGCTCGGTGCCGGTGTCGCCGCCGGCGAACTCGTAGCTCAGGAACACCTGCTCGGGGACCTCGCCCTGCGCGGCGACGCGAATGGTCAGCGCGTCACCCTGCGGCATCCGGATACCGGTATCGGTGTCGGCGAACGCGAGCGTCGTGTAGCGCGGCCAATCGACACTGCCGAGGAACAGGTTGCGCGCGGCCCAGGTGCCGAGCGAGCCGGCATCGACCAGGCCCCAGCCGCCGAAGAACGACAGGAACGCGACCAGGCCCCAGGCGAACCGGCGGACCCTGGCGGCGTCGATGGCGCTGCCGAACGGAATCGAACGCAGCCGCGCATTGGTGTCGGCGACCACGGCGGCCATCATCGCCCGCGATTCGAGACTTCGGCCATGCTCGCGCGGCGAAGGACCCGCCTCGCGCAGCGAGCGATCGAACTGCAGCGAGCTGATCAGGGCCTCGTGCACGCCCGGCGCGCGGCGCTCGACCGCGAGCGCGATCTCGTCGTCGTCGAGCACGATCCCGAGCGGGACCAGCAGGCGGCGGCGCACGCTGCGGACGACGACGACAGCGAAGCTCGCCAGCAACACGACACGGTAGACGACCTCGAGTCGCAGCAGCCGATCGGTGAGGAAGCTCGGGATCGCGTAGGCGATGCAGAGCAGACCGAGGATGCCCAGCGTCTCGATCCAGATGCCACGCCGGGCACGTGAGCGCAGCTGATCGAACTCGACGCGGGCGGCCCCCATCGCCTCGAGCGCAGGCAGGGTTGCGGACACCGGCGTCGGCGCGAGAGCGGTCGTCGAGTTCATAGCAGGTTGAAGCGCTTGCGGAGGATCCACTCGATGGACAACACGAAGAGGATGAAGACGACCGTTGCCCAGCCGTCCCACAGGGGATGCGGCGTGCGGAACGTGTCGGTCGCCGATCGCGACGGGATGCGATCGAGCGCGGCGAACAGCTGCGCCGGAGTCTCGAGCAGCTCGCCGCCGGCCGCGGCCGCGATCGCCGCCAGCTCGGCACGGTCCATCGGCCCCTCGCGTTCGACGCGGGCCGCCGTGACCTGGAACGAGACCTCCGTGTTCTTGCCGATCTTGTTGGCCGGGCGCACGCGGTACGAACCGAGCTGGGTCGGACGCAGCTGCAGCTCGTAGCTGCCCGGCACGCCCTCGACCGCGACCAGGTGCACGTTCTCGGCCTCCTTGCCCTCGCGTTCGATCGTGACCTCGAACGAATCGGCGATCCACGGCTGCAGGGCCTCGTCGCGGACCTCGGCCGTGAGCTGGATCGCCTCGCCGAGGTCGACGGTCTCGGCGTTGGCCAGCAGCCGCAGCCGGCTGTTGCCGGCGTGGATGCGGCCCTCGAACAGGTAGCGGATGCCGCCGACCCAGAACTCGTTGAAGGCGAGCTCGAAGGTCGACCGCCAGCGATAGGTCTCGTCGGTGCCGAGATAGAGCACGCGGCCGGCGCCGACGTTCTGCATCGCGACGATCGGCATGCCGCGGCCGTTGCGGCGGAAGCGCTGTTCGGTGTCGGTGCTGAGCACGATGGCGGTCGCCGCCGGCTTCAGATCGCGCACCGGGAACCAGAAGTGGAAGCCCGGCAACCGGCCCCAGATGATCCGGCTCTCGTCCTTGGAGACGCCGAGCCTCGACACCTTGGCACCGAGCCCGTCGGCGCCCTCCGGCGAGAGCTCGAAGGCGATGGGGTTGGGGAAGGCGAGGCCGAGCAGCGCCATCTTGCGCTGTGCGAACTCGATGTCGGGCACGACCGGCAGCAGATCGGCGAGCGGCTTGGTGCTCGCCCCCGGCAGCAACGCCGCGTGGGTGAACTTGTCGCCGCAGACCCACCACATGCCGCAGCCACCCTCGACGATGTGCTGCGCCATCAGCTCGCAGAACCGGCTCGACAGCGACTCGGGGTTGGGATCGACGAAGATGACGACATCGTACGGATCGAACTGCTGCGGTTCCTCGGGCAGGTGCTCGATGCGGACCTCCTCGTCGCCGTCCTGCGAGAAGCTGGCATCCGCGTTCTGCACCCAGCAGGTGACCGCGATCGTCTTGTCGCGGATCAGCAGGTTGCGCAGCATCTGGTACTCGAAGATCGAGGCGCCGGCGAGCAGCAGCACGCGCGCCTTCTCCTCCAGGACCTCGACGGCGGCGACCTTGCTGTGGCGTTCGGCCACGGGCGGTTCGCCGTCGGGCGGCACGACCTCGGAACGGAACAGGAACTGCCCCGGCGTGTCCGTGGTCAGGTCGTTCCACTCGACCGTGACCTCGGCCCGATCGCCGCCGACCTCGACCTGCCGCGTGCCGACCACGGTCTCGGCCCCCTTGTCGTCGATCCGCACGAGTCGCACCGTGACCGCCATCGGGTCGTAGCCCTGCGAGGCCACGACCGACTTCATCTTGAACTTGTCCTTCTGGAACACCTTCTCGGGCGCCTCGTGGCGCGCGAGCTCGACCGTCTGTGTCTCCGACGGATCGCCGACGCCGAGCACGAAGGTATGCGGGATCTTGCGTTGGTTGAGCAGCCGCGCGACCTCGGCCCCTTGCGGCCCGACGTTGCGGCGACCATCGCTGACGATGACGACGGCGGCGATCTCCGACGACCGGCTGCGATCGAGCGCGGTGCGCAAGGCGCCGCCGAGATTGGTGAAGCGGCCGTCCGCCGTGAGCTGGCTCAGATCGAGCCGCGGCAGCGGTTCGGGTTCGTCTGCCGCCCGCGGCAGCGGTTGGCCATCGGGCCCGAGCTTCGGCGGCGGCGGCGGCAACAGCGGCAGATGCTCGAGGTTGCCCGCGAACGAGTAGAGCTGCGGCTGGTTCTTGCTGCCGAGCTTCTTGACCAGCGCGCCGTCGTCGTGACCGAGCAACGCGCGCACCAGCTCGACCCGCTGCTTGCCGGCCGGATCGCCGACGCCGATGTCGCGCCAACCCTGGGCCATCGCCTGCACGTCATCGCGGCGCCAGGCATCGACGTGCGTCATCGACTGCGAGGTATCGACCAGCAGCAGGGTGTGCCCGGGACGCGTCTCGCGCTTGATGGTGACGAGGTTGGGCTCGAGCAGCACCACGATCGCGCCCAGCACCGCCAGCGCCCGCAGCGCGCCGAGCACGATCCGCTGCCAGGCGTTGAGGTTCTTGCCGTCGCGGCGATAGAGGAAGCCGATCGCGATCACGGCGAGCAGGCAGCCGAGCAGCACGAGCATGCCGAGCCCGCCGGTCGGGAAACCGGCCAGCTCGAACTGCAGCTCGCCCCCCGGTTCGAGTTCGACGCCTTTCCAGGAGGCGAGCCAGCGAAGGAAGTCGTCCATGTTCACATCGGGCCGCCTAGCGGCGACCGAACCTCCAGGCCAGCAGGGATTCGAGCAGCAGGCCGGCGACCAGCGCCGCGGCCAGGAGCTTCCAGATCTCACCCTCGCCGGGGCCGGCGCCGAGGCCAGCGTCGGCGGCGACGAAGGTCACCCGGTCGTGCAGCTCCTTCGGGAACAGGCGCAGAAACGTCGCCGGCGTGAAACCCACGAGCTGACTCTCGGCCGGCGTCGCGTTGCGCGCCAGCATCCGCTGGTGCGGCACGCCATCATGGCGTGAGAACTCGACCTCGTAGGCGCCGAGTTCGCGCAGCTCGGACATCGGCACCGTCAGCGCCAGTGGTCGCGGCTGGATCGACTCCGGCGACGGTGTCGGCGACGGTGCGGTCTCGGTCGCGGTCTTCACCTCGACCGCGGTGAAGGTCCGCTCCTCGCCGTCGCCGGCCAGGGCGCGCAGGGTGACGTCGGGCCGATAGAGGCCTGGGTCGAGCTCGGTGCGGTAGATCCCGTTCGGCAGCAGGTTCTGGCCGCTCGGATCGTCGCGGCGCACGCCGAAACGGTGCAGCTCCATCACCGCCGGCACGAACAGATCCGTGACCGGGAAGTTGGACCAGTGCTTGTCGGCGGTGATGGCGAACATCGTGACCTGGCCGCCGCCGCTGCCGTACGGTCTGGTCACGATCAGCGGCGGCCCCTCCGCATCGCGAATGCGGGCGACGACGGCCGCATCGTGCGCGAAGTCATCGGCGATCGTCAGCCACCGGTGGACCAGCACGACGCGGTTCATCAGCAGCTCGTAGACGTCGCCGAGACGCTCGCAGATCGGATGGTCCTTCTTGACCAGCACCGCGGCCTCGGGGCGATCGGGATCGCCGTCGATCTCGCCCAGCGGCAACGGCAGCAGGCCCTTGCCATCGCGCCACAACAGCTCGTTGTAGCGCTGCGCATCGACCACCTGACCGCAGAAGATCGTCAGGCCACCGCCGGAGGCGACGAACTGCTCGAGCCTCTGGACCATGTCCGAGGACGGAGTCTGCACGTTGCAGAGCCAGACGAAGTCGAACTGCTGCAGGTCGAGTTCGCCGAGTCCGGTATCGGTCACCACCTGCGTTTCGACCCCGAAGCGGCCATCGTCGTCAGGGTCGAACGCGGTCTGCAGATAGAAACACTCGCCGTCCTGTTCGTCGGGATCACCGTCGACCAGCAGCACCCGGCTGCGCTCACGCACGTCGATGGCGAAGGCCCGGCCGTCGTCGAGCGGGAAGTGCTCGCTGGGCTCGAGCCTGGCCTCGACGCGATGGAAGCCGGCCGCCCCGAACGTGTGCGACAGTGGCAACGAGACCAGCTGCCCGGGCGCCAGCTGCGGCACCGCCAACGAGACGCTGCTCTGGCCATCGACGCCGACCGCGACCGTGGTCGGCATGGTCGCGTCGAGGCCGTGGTTCTTGATGTCGACCGCCAACGTGACCGGCACGTTGGCGACCGCCAACCGGTCGACCAGGCGCACGTCGGCGACGGCGAGGTTCGGGTGCTGGCCACCGACCCCCAGCACCGTCAGATGCTCGGTCTCCGGCTCCATCGCCGCGATCGCCGCCTGCAGCGCGGGCCGCGGCTTGTCATCCGGCGTGGTGAAGTCGTAGGCCCGCTGATCGGTGATCAGGTAGTAATGGGTCCGGGATGCCTCCTCGACTGTGGCCGCACGCCGCTGCGTGTCGGCGACGACCTGACCGAGGTCGGCTGAGCCGTCGTTCACCGTCCATTCCTTCAGCGACGTCCCGGTGCGACGACCGAGGTCGGGGCCGACCCGCGATTTCCAGACGTCCGGCTCCTTGCCGCGGCTGCTGCGCACGATCGAGAACAGGTCGCCGTTGCGGGTCTTGGCCAGATCGTCGGCGAGGCTGCGGACCCGATCCTGGGCGCGCTCGAACAGGGTCGCGCTGCCGCTGCGCTGCGTCATCGACGCGCTGTCGTCGAGCATGACGACGTGATGCGTGACGGTGCCGATCAGGCCGCCGCCTCCCAGCTGCGGTCGCGCCACCAGCAGCGCCAGCAGCAGCACGGCCAGCACCCGCAGCAGCAACACCAGCCACTGCTCGAGCCGCAGTCGCTTGCGGTTGCGCTTCATCGCCCTGAGCAGGAACTCCATCGCCGCCCACGGCACCTTCTTGAACCGGCGACGGTTCAGGATGTGGATGATGATCGGGACCGCCGCCAGCGGCAGCGCCCAGAGCAGCAGCGGATTGAGGAAGGCGAATGCGAGCATCGGCGCCGTCAGCGTTGGTAGACAGGAACCAGGGCGTAGGGAAGCTGCAGGATCGTCAGTGCGATCGCGGTGCCGTACACCGGACCGACGCTGTCGCCATCCCACTGCCCGTCACGATGCTGCCGTTCGCGCAGCCATGTGGACACCTCGGCGTAGTAATCGTCCCACGGCTGGCCGCCACGCTGGTACAGCGCCTGGCTCCAGTAGAGGTGGGTGTAGAAGTGGTGGTTCGTCGTGTCGATGCGAACCCGGATGTGCTGATCGCAGAAGCGGTAGGCGGCGGCGACGAACTCGGCGTCGTCGTAGAACCCGGCGTTGTAGAAGACCGCGATGCCGGCGGCGGTGATCGCGGGTCGGCTGGCCGGCGGGCCGGAGAGGCGATAGCGGATGCCGCCGTCGCCGTTCTGGCAACCCTTGACGTAGGCGACGGCGCGATCGACGGTCCGCTTGTCGACCACGATGCCCGCCATGTGGCATGCCCGCATCGCCTGGATCTGGGTCACCGTCACGCTGCCTTCGTCGGCATTGCTGTCGGGGGTGTAGATCCAGCCGCCGGCGCTCGACTGCGCCCGGCTCGTCAATCGTGTCGCGCGATCGAGCGCCAGCTTCAGGCGCTGCTGCTTCACCAGGTCCTCTTCCATGCCGTAGACCGAGGCCAGCAACATGGTGGCGAAACCGTGACCGAACATCGACTGGCGCTCGCCCTCATGGTCGATCAGGCCACTGGTCCGCGATCGATCGGCGCAGCGCAGCAGGAAGTCGACCGCCGATCGCACCTCGCGCCAATGGCGGCCGCGGGTCGGCGTCGACCCCGAGGCGACGAAGGCCATGCCGGCCAGCGATGTCATCGCGACCGGATAGCCGCCGTCGCTGCCGGCATTGCGCCAGCTGCCGTCCGCGGCCTGATTGCGCGCCAGCCAGGCCAGGCCGGCCTCGATCGCGGCGCGGGTCTCGACGGATACTCCGGCCGGCAACGGCGGACCGGTCGGCGCGGGAACGCCCGACGATGGCAGGGTCTGCGCCTGCACGCCGATCGCCGACAGCGTGACGGCCAGGATTGCTCGCGTGATGTTCACCGCTGGAAGATCGGCGCCATGGCGTAGGGGAGTTGCAGGATCGTGAGCCCGATCGAGGTGCCGTAGACCGAACCGACACCGTCGCCGTCCCAGCTGCCGTCCTTCTTCTGCTGTTTGAGCAGCCATCTCGACTTCTTGCCGAAGTAGTCCTGCCAGTCCTCGCCGCCGCGTTGGAAGATCGCCTGCGACCAGTAGAGATGGGTGTAGAAGTGATGACCGGTGTTGTCGGTCGTCACCGAGATGTGCTTCTGGCAGAACCGGTAGGCCTTGTCGGCGAACGGCTGATCGTCATAGATGCCCGCGTTGTAGAGCACCGCGACGCCGGCGCCGGTGATCGCCGGCCGGCTGCCGCCGCCGGAGTTGAGGCTGTAGCGGATGCCGCCGTCGCCGTTCTGGCAGCGCTTGATGTAGGCGACGGCGCGATCGATCGTCTTCTTGTCGACGACGATGCCCGCCATGCGGCACGCGCGCAGCGCCTGCACCTGCGTCACCGTCACGCTGCCCTCGTCGCTGTTCGAATCGGGAGTGTAGATCCAGCCGCCGGCCGATGATTGCGCCTTCGAGATCAACGTGACGGCGCGATCGAGGACCCGCTTCAGCTTCTGCTGCTTCACGAGGTCCTCCTCCATGCCATAGACCGACGCCAGATACAGCGTGGCGAAGCCGTGGCCGTACATGCTGCGCCCCTCTTCGGCCGGCACCGAGATCAGGCCCGTGCGCGAGTCGTAGCAACGCAGCAGGAAATCGACCGAGTCACGAACCTCGCGCCAGTGGCGGCCGCGGGTCGGCGTCGAGCCCGATGCGATCAGGGCCATGCCGGCAAGGCCCGTCATCGCCGTCGGGTACGAGCCGTAGCCACCCTGATTGCGCCAGCTGCCGTCATTGCCTTGATTGCGCCGCAACCACTCGAGACCGCGTTGCACCGCCTCGTGGATCTCCTTGGTGACCAACGGCGGATAGGCGTAGTCCTGGGCGGCGAGTGCCGGCATCACCGACAACGCGGACCAGATGGCGCAGCGGCGCAGCTGTGAGGGGAGGGACATCATCCTTTTCCTTCCATGAAGTCGTAGAGCCGTTGCTGCTCGTCCTCGTGAGCCCGGAGATCGGTGCCTTCGCTGCAGACCTCGATGCGTGCCAGGTGCCAGCCGAGCCGAACGGACCGCTCCTCGCACAGCGGGCCGATGTCGTCCAGGGCGGCGATGGCCTCGGCCAGTCGACCGTTTGCGGCGAGCGTCATGGCGCGGTCGCGAACGAGCGACAGCAACCGCCGGCTGCCGCGGACGCGATCCGACGCCGAGGGCAGACGCGTGGTCAGCCAATCGGTGAGCACCTTCTCGGCGGCCTCGAAGTCGCCGGCGGAGACCAGGTAGCCGGCGCTGCTCCAGGCGTCGGGCGACGTCGCGGCGATGGCTCGCAGCGCGTCCTTCGAGCTGAAGACCTCGACGCCACCCTGGTAGCCGACCCCGAGCCACGGCCCGTTCGAGACGATGTTGAACGGACCCTGCAACGGTTCGGGACCGACGCCGAACGCCGGCAGCAGCAGGCGGTGCATCAGCTCGATGCCCTTGGCGTCGAACACCAGGATCTCACGCTCACCCGGGATCAGCACGTGGTCACCGACGATGGCGCCGCGGCCGCGGCCGATGCTCTTCGGACCGTTGGTGGCTGGCAGCTCACGGCACCACTTGATCAGGCCGCCGCGCAAGGTGATGCATACCAGGGCCGTCGCGGAGGTCACGAACAGGTCCGACGCGGCGGTACCGACGATGGTCTCGAGCTTGCCGTACGGAGCGTAGTGCGTCTGCCCGTCGAGCATCCAGACCGGCTGACCGGACGAGCCGTCCAGACACAGCAGCATCTGGCCATCGCACGGAGCCAGGATCACGAGTCCGTCGCTGACGATGAGATCGTTGGGCAGGAAGCCGGTGATGTTGCCCGGCATGAACTCGACGCCGTAGTTGACCTCGGGCTGCGAGTTCCCCTTCGCCCGCGAGGTCGGCCGCAGCGGATCCTCGCGTTCGTAGCGCCGGATCCAGCGCAGGTCGCCGGCGAAGGCGTCGACCGCCGCCACGCAGCCGGCATTGGTCGTGACGTAGGCCGTGCCACCCGACACCGTGACCAACGAACCGGGCGCCTTGAAGAACGGGCTGCCCTCGGCGTGCAGCAGGGTGTGCCACAGCGGGCGGCCGGTGTTGCGATCGACGCACTCGAGCGCGTAGGCGCCGTGGCGCAGCGCCGGCAGCAAAAGCCGCTCGCCGAACACCGTCGGTGCGGCCAGGAACGTCACGTCGCGCAGGCCATCGGCGCCGTCCTCCCAATCCTGCGAGCTCCACACGCGCTCCATGCCGGCGTGGGTCGCCCCGACGCGGCGGTAGGCGATCAGGGTGCTGGCCTTGAGCACGTTCTCGTTCGCGGCCGTCTGGCGCTCGTGCCCGACGATGACGTAGCGTCGCGCCTCGTCCTCGACCGGGCGCAGCAGGGCATGGTCGACCGCGGCGATGCGGATCCTCGGGTGCCCCTGACGCGGCGCCGCCGGCGACTCGTCGCCGTCCCCTTCGCGCAGCAACAGCCCGGTCCTGGCGTCCGCGACCCGCAGTCGGAAGTTGTCGAGGAACAGGGCGGCCGGTGGATCACCGCGCCGATCGCCGGGCACGAAGCGGATCCACGAGGCCGGACCGTAGCGATCGGCATGTGGCATCGACACCACCCGCTGCGAGCCGCCCCAGAAGGTGTTGTTGTTGTCGCCCTTCGATGACTTCGGGTTGCGGTATGGATCGGGATCGACGAAGCGGTACTGCCACAGCGGGACCAATCCCTCGGTTTCGCGACCGAGCCATGACTGTGACCCGTCGTCGGAGAGATGCTCGCTCATCGCCATCACGTCAGCGGCGAAGATCCCCATCTCCGGGAAGTCGCGCACCGACTGCAGTTCGCCGAGGATGCGCAGCGAGTCTTCGGCGTGCTCCTTCGCCAGCTCGCGAACGGCCGCCTGCGCCACGGCCGTCTCGCCGGCGAGTCGAAGGCACAACGCGATCTTGAACTTGCACCAGACCGGGTCGGCGCCGGCCGCCTTCAGATTGGACGCGGGGTAGATCTCGACCAGATCGCGCAGCACCTGCACCGCGGCGCGATACCGCCCTTCGTGCATGAAGCGATCGGCCAGCACGACCATCGCCTTGCCGGCCGCAACCGTGGCGAAGTACCGGTTCGTGACCTGCTCCAATTCCGACACCGAACCCGAGGCCAGCGCCGCCTCGAGCAGCTCGTCTGCGGCGACCTCGTACAGCGTCCGATAGAGGTCGATGCCGTGCTCCGGCATGCGTGACAGCAGCTCGTGGCAGAGCCTGCGCACCGGACGGAACAGACGACTGTCCTGCGAGAACACCGAGTTGGCGGCGTCGAGTTCACGGGGTGACCGCCGCCGCTCCTGCTGCGGCGCGTCCGCAGTCGCCGCCCCACCATCCGCCGCCCCATTCGAGGCCTGATCGTCGGTCGGCTCCGCCGTCGCGGTCCCGCCGAGGAACTCGACGGTCTTGCCCTCGATCACGTCCTGCAGCACTTCTATCGCCGCGACGTAATCGGCGCCATCAAGGAACGTCTGTGCCCGCCGCAAGTAGTTGTCGAGGTTGGGGTTCTCGAACATCTGGACGGCGACTCCAGGGTCGTCGTCCGCAACCTTGGGGCCCGGCCCGATGGTCCCGATGGGAACCACGGCCCGTAGCTGCTGGGCCGAGCCCGCCACGGCAATCGCGGTGGCGGCCAGTAGAAGGTGGGGTAGGCGGTGAATCACGAGCAGACTCGGCCACGGCGCTGGTCGGTTCCGGCCATCGCAGCGGCGGTATCCAGGTTCCAGGTTCGGACGGGGGTGGCGAAGGAAAACTCGAACGTCATTCCCCACCGGAGGGATCAGGCCGAAATCTACGGCCCCGGGGGTTGGTCGGCGAGGCCCCCCCATGGTTTCGCGGGTTTCCGATGACAGCGGGCGACCGGGCACTACCGCGTCCGGGCCCGATGGGCCCGAGCTGTCCCGGAATCCTGGCGGTCGCCGACCGGGGCCTGCGCCTCACGCTGCGTGTTGCCACACGACGACAAGGCACCCGGCATCCAGGCTCTCGCCCCCGGCGCCGCCCGCCGACGCCGAGCGAACGGCCGTGCTACAACTCTCGCCATGCCCGCCAGGTCGCAACGTGCATTCCTCGCGAGTGGGTTCGAACAGGATAGCCATGGCCGGCGGTGACGGTTCGACGACCGCGTTCCAACGCGTGCGTGAGCTGTTCGAGGCCGCGATCGACCTGCCGGCCGACGAACGGGCGGGCTTCCTCGACCGCGAGTGCGCCGGTGCCGTCAATCTGCGCCAGGAGGTCGAGCAGCTGCTGAGCCACGACGCGGCCGAAGGTCGTCTCGCCGGGCTGCTCGAACGCGGCGCCGAGCCGCTGATCGGCAGCGGCGGGATCGCGGTCGGCGGCCGCATCGGTGCCTTCCGCCTGTGTTCGGTGCTCGGCGGCGGCGGCATGGGCACGGTCTACGAAGCCGAGCAGGACGAGCCGCGGCGGCGGGTCGCGCTCAAGGTGCTGTCACTCGGGCTGGTCAACGAGCGGGCGGTGCGCCGTTTCCGCTGGGAGGCCGAGGTGCTCGCGCGGCTGCAGCATCCGGCGATCGCCCAGGTGTTTGCCGTCGGCATCCACGAGAGCGGCCGGCTCGAGCTGCCGTGGTTCGCGATGGAGCTGGTGCCGAACGCGCTCGACCTCGTCAGCTACGTGCGGCAACGCCGGCTGTCGCTGCGCGACCGCGTGCGGCTGATGCTGCAGGTCTGCGAGGGCGTGCATCACGGTCATCTGCAGGGCGTCGTGCATCGCGACCTGAAGCCGCAGAACGTGCTCGTCGACGACGGTGGCCGGGTCAAGGTGATCGACTTCGGCATCGCCCGCAGCATGACCACCGACGCCGACGCCATGACCGAAGGCGGCATCGTCCTCGGCACGCTGCATTACATGAGCCCCGAGCAGCTGCGCGGCCATTCGGTCGACCTGCGCAGCGACATCTTCTCGCTCGGCGTCGTGCTGTTCGAGCTGCTCGCCGATCGCCGGCCATTCGTGTTCGACGAGACGACCCCGCTCGCCGTCGCCGAGCGGGTCCAGAGCCAGGACGCGCCGCGGCTGTCGACCATCGTCCGCGGCATCGATCGCGACCTCGAGGTGGTGGTGCAGAAGGCCCTGCGTCGCGAGGTCGACGATCGCTATGCCTCGGTCGCCGAGTTCGCCGCCGATCTGCGGGCCGTCCTCGACCGACGTCCAGTGCGGGCGCGCGCGCCGAGCACGTTCTATCAGCTGCGGATGTTCGCCCGACGACGCCGCGGCCTGGTGGCCGCCCTGGCCAGTATCGCCGCCCTCGTCGTCGTCGCGGTCGTCATCGTGCTGGCGCAGAACTTCGAGCTGGCCCGACGCGAGCGGGTCGCCCAGCGGGTCGCCCGGTTCGCGCGCGACTTCCTGTCCGAGTCGTCCCTGATGCAGACCCGCGGCGTCGACTACACGGTTCGCGAGGCGCTCGACGTCGCCGCCGGCGCGCTCGCAGACGAGACCTTCGAGGATCCCGAGATCGAGGCCGAGCTGCGTGAGCTGGTCGGCGAGACCTATCGCAGCCTGTCGTTGCCCGACACCGCCGAACCCCACCTCGTGCGGGCCAGGAACCTGTGGCTGCAGATCGACGGGCCGAAGTCGCGGCGCGCGAACGAGGTCGCGATGTCGATCGTCCTGGCCGAGCGCGAGCTGGGGCACATGACCGAGGCCGAGGAGCTGCTCGACACGGTCGCCGCCGCGTTCGACGGAGCCGGCAATGAAGACGACCCGCTGTGGTGGCAGCTGCAGCACAACCGCGCCTTCGTGATGCGCCACCAGGGCCGACTGCGCGACGCCGAACGGCTGTTCCGCGCGGTGATCGCCGGGCGCGAACGCCTGCTCGGGCGCGACGCCGAACCGACCGTGATCACGATGCACAATCTCGGCACCCTGTTGCTGGGACTGAGACGACCCGAGGAGGCCCGCGACGTGCTCGCCGACGCGCTGGCCCGCGCCGAGGCCGCCGGTCACGCCGACGCCTCGACCTGGCAGATCGCCGACAATCTGGCCGGGGCCTGGGCCGCGCTCGGCGAACTCGACCGGGCGGCGGCCGCGCATCGCAGGGCGATGCAGGGTTTCGAGGAACTGGTCGGCCCCGACCATCGCCTGACACTCGGCTGCGGCTACCACCTGCTCAAGGTGCTCTATCGTCAGGGCGAACGCGACGCGCTGGAGGAGCTCGCGACCGACCTGCTGGCGCGCTGCGAACGTGCCTTCGGCGTCGACGACTATCGCACCATGGACGTGCTGCAGGCCCTCGCCGCCGCGCACACGCAGGCCGGCGACTGGACGACGGCGATCACGGAGCTGCGGCGCGCGTTCGCTGCCGTCGCCAGGAACCGCGGCACCGCTCACCCCGACACCTTCAACGCCGGCCACAACCTGGCGATGGCACAGCTCGGGGCCGAGCAGGCCGAAGCCGCCCTGGCGACCACGGCCGGGCTGATCGCCGTGATCGGCGCCGAACCCGAGGCGATGCAACAGATGCCGCCGGGTTCGATCGGACTGACCTGGCTGCTGCAAGCCCGCGCCCTTCGCCTCGCCGGTCGACGGGCGGAAGCCCTGACGGCGGCACGCACCGCACGGCAATCGCTGAGCGCAGATCTCTCGGCCGAGCACGAACTCGCGACGCAGGCGGCCGCGCTCGAGGCCGAGCTCGGCGAGCGCTGAACTGAACTCGAAGTCGCCGCGTGACGTTGTCACGCCGAGCGATCGACCGCGACGGCATGCGACTCCCCTCCCCGGTCGCGGCCACGTTCTCTTAGACTTGCCGGCTCATGAACCCCTCGATTCTGCTCCGTTGCTGCCTGTTCGCGTCCGTCGCGTTCTCGCCTCTCGCCGCTCAGGAATGGAGCGCCGACAAGCTCGCCGACGAAGCCAAGGGGTTCCAGTCCGAGAACCTCGCCACCAAGGTGCTGCAGATCGGTGCGTTGCTGCAGCACAAGGCCGACAACTTCTCGGCCATCGTCGCCCGGATCCATGGCGACCATCGCGAGTACCTGCTCAAGATCGACCGCCTGATCAGCGAGCTCACGGACGAACGCTGGGACGCGCGCGAGATGGCCGAACGCAACCTGATCGAGATCGGCGGGCGCGCCAAGGAGCTGATCCGGCAGCACCGCGACGAATACGACTACATCGAGCAACACCTGCGCTGCGCCCGCATCCTCGATGCCCTGACCGCCAAGGGCACCGATCAGGAGGATCGCGAACAGCGTCTGTTGCGCGGCCTGGTGCAGACGGCGCTGTACCTCGATCCTGACGTGCGGCTGTTGCGCGCCCTGCGCAGCGCGCTCGGCCACACCGATCCATCGGTCGTCGAATCCACGATCAGGGCGCTGGGCAAGCTCGGCGGTGACGACGAGGCCTCGCCGGTCGAACAGATGGAGGACTGGAAGGGTGGCATGCACCGCCCGACCGCGGTGGCCGCGCTCGCGCGCATGCAGTCGGCCAAGGCGCTGGCCAGCTGTCGCGCGCTGATGACCTCGGGCAAGCTGTCGCGCACCGAGATGTTCATGATGCTGCGGGCGCTGCACTCCCGCGACGACGATGGTGCCAGGCAGCTGCTCGGCGAGCTCGCGGCCCAGCCGGATCCCCTGCTCGCCGCCGGCGCCAAGGCGCACACGGCGAAGACGCCGAAGACGACGATGGCCAAGCTGCAGCTGTCCGACATGGACCGGACCCAGGTCGAGGCCGGACTCGGCGGCTTCTTCGGCGAGTCGCTGCTGGTGCGGGACGGCTTCGACGGCATGCCGGAGACGGAGCTGGCGTTCTCCGACATCGACGTGATCGACTTCCCGCACGCGCCGGCGCCGCGCGACGGCTCGCGGGTGTTCCTCAACCAGGGCAGCCTGGCCATCGGCCAGATCGTCAGCATCGACCCCGAGGCGGTGAAGCTCGCCTCGCCGCTGTTCGGCCAGCTGACCCTTCCCCGCAAGGAGATCCAGGGCCTCGCGCTCGACCCGGCGCTGGATCGACTGGTCGGCGCCTCGATCGACCACGATCGCATCCGGCTGCGAACCGACGAGTTCGTCGAAGGCCACATCGTCGCGGCCGACGCGACCGAGGTCACGTTGCAGGACCTCGAGCAGAAGGAGCAGAAGGTCGCCGTCGCCGACATCGCCGGCATCCTGTTCCAACGGCCGAGCACGATCGAGCCCGACAACACGATCTACACCCGGATCGAGCTGGTGACGGGCGAACGGTTGATCGCGTTCGTCGCCGCCGCCTCGGGCAGCGAGATCGCCGCCATCGTTCCCCTGCTGGGCTCGGCCGTCATCCCGCTCGATCAGGTGCTCCACTTGGAGCTGGGTGTCGGCGGCGGCACGCTGTGGGGCTTCACGCTGGTCGCCGACTACAGCGACAACCGGATCATCGAGATCGACGATCAGGGTCGCATCGTCTTCGTGCTCGAGGACGTCTTCGGCGCCTGGGACGCGGAGTGCCTCGACAACGGCAACCTGCTGATCACCGAGTTCTCGGTCAGTCGGGTGCAGGAGATGAACCGCAAGGGCGAGGCGGTGTGGGTCTACGACGACCTCAAGAACCCGTATGACGCCGACCGCCTGCCCAACGGCAACACCCTGATCGCCGACACCTTCGGCGGGCGCGTCATCGAGGTCGACAAGGCCGGCGAGATCGTCTGGGAGTACAAGAAGGACATCCGACCCTTCGACTGCGATCGACTCGTGAACGGCAACACCCTGATCGCCGATGTCATCCAGGACCGCGTCATCGAGGTGAACGCCGAAGGTGAAGTCGTCTGGGAGGTCAAGAACCTGCCGAACGTGCACGACGCCGACCGCCTGCCCAACGGCAATACGCTCGTGTCCCTGCGCAACAAGGGCTCGGTGCTGGAACTCGACCGCGACGGCAACATCGTCTGGCAGCTCACCGGCCTCAGTTCGCCGAGCGACGCCGACCGCCTGCCCAACGGCCACACCCTCGTCGCCGAGAACACCCAGGTGCGTGAGTTCGACCGCAACGGTCACGAGGTCTGGCAGAAGGCGACGAGCTGGGCGGTCGAGGTCAACCGCTACTGATGGACGCGCGAGGCGGCAATCGCTACCGCAATACCGGGGCCAGCGCCTCGGGGATCGGCCGTTGCCGGATCACGGCGCGGATCGCATCGGCGCGCGGGGTATCGGCGTCCCTGATGGCCCGACAGAGCTCGTAGAGCTGGTGCATCAGCAGGTAGTCGGCGTCGGCCGGATCGGACACATCGACGGTCAGGGCGAACCACGGTGTGGCCGCGGCCGGACCCTGCCGCAGCAGCTCCGCCACGGCGCGCGTGCCGGCGCGCTGGCGCAGCGTCGTTCGCGCCGTCGCCCAATCGGTGGCGTCCGGTGCCAGCTCGACCGCGGCATCGAGTTCGCTGCCGACCCGCTCCCACGAGTCGCGCCATCGATCCGGCACCTCGTCGCCGATGGCCTGGCGCGCAGCCCTGGCCGCGACGAAGTCCCCCGCGTGGAAGTGCCAGATCGCCCTCTGGTAGGTCCAATCGAGACTCCACGCGATCCCGGCCAGGACCGCCGCGACGCTCACCGCCGCGAGGATGACGACCCGCAATCGCCGGCCCGTCGCGTCGAAGCGGGACCTGAAGCCGGCGTCGCGCTCGTAGCGCAGCATCGTCATCAGCCGCGTCGACTCCTCGGGGTGGAAGGTCGAGAGCCGGCCGAGCAGACTGCGGCGCACCGCGATCGTCGCATTCGAGACCGCCGACAGGGCGCGTGAACACGGCGCCGCACCGAGCGCGCGCACCGAGGCGATATCGGCCTCGAGCTCGAAACGATGCGCCAGGGCGCGGACGATCAGCCACAACACGGATACCAGGAAGCTGCCGAGGAGCACCTGCCATGCGAGGTCGAGGTCATCGACGGGCAGCAGGCCGAGAGGCTGCAGCAGCATCAACGGCAGGATGACCGCCAGCAGGACCAACAGCGCCGGGTGACCCATGCGGGCATGTCCGACCTCGTGCGCGACGACACCGGACAACGCCTCGGCATCGAGGACGTGGACGAGGCCATCGGTCACACACAGGCAGCGCGACCACGGCAGCGGTCCGACCATCATCGCGTTCACGGCGCTCATGCCGGTCGGCAGCAGGTAGACCTGGTCGCCGTCGAAACCGAGCGCCCTCGCGACCCGACGGAGCTCGCTGCCGGTCGGTTCGGGAATGGCGCGCGTCACGCCGAACACGCGGCGGAACCCGACGGG